>DORI01000160.1 GCA_003512365.1 Crocinitomicaceae bacterium
AAAAACGAAGCGAATCGAAACTTGAAGTTTATATTTTATACTGATAATCCTGAAGCGTCATTGAATATATCAACGCTTGCAACCAAATTAAACCTATCAATTGAACAGAAATGAGCACGAAAGAAATAACCAAAGAAAATGTGGAAGAAATTCAGCAAGTAATAGGACGATCGTCTTTAATTTTGTTCAACGATGACTTCAACACCTTTGATCACGTGATTGAATGTTTGGTTAAGTATTGCAAGCACTCGCCAGAGGCAGCGGAGCAGTGCGCTTATATTGTCCATTATCATGGTAAATGTACGGTTAAATACGGTGCTTATGAGGAACTAAAACCAAAATGTATTGCACTTTTAGACCAAGGACTTTCAGTTACCATTGAGGCCTAAGAAGATTGTATTAAAGGGATTCGTTATAAATTTTAGCCAACAAATCCTGATGTTTTGCGATTATAATTTTTCGTTTTATACTCATTTTTGGCGTCAATTCACCGCCTTCAATGCTCCACCGAGCAATAAAAAGTTCAGGTCGTTTAATTTGTTCATACGGCGCCAAGGTTTTGTTCATTTCCATCAAGAAATTCGAGAATTCCTTTTTTAGTTGGGGGTGATCAACCAATTTTTCGATCTCCTTTTCGGTAATATAATTTTTAGCAGCCCATTCTTTTAGGTATTCTGTTGACAAGACTATTAGCGCGCTTGCAAATTTTTGTGCCTCGCCTACCACACAGCAATTTTCGACAAAACGGGATTCTTTGAGTTTGTTTTCAATCATCAGCGGGGCAATGTATTTTCCTGACGAAGTCTTAAATATTTCTTTTTTTCTGTCGGTGATTTTTAGAAAGCGCCCTTGTTCTATAGTTCCGATGTCACCAGTATGAAACCAGCCATCCTCATCGATTACTTCCATGGTTTCTTTTTCTTTCTTGTAATAGCCTATCATTACCCCAGGACCTTGCACCAATATCTCTCCATCCTCCGCAATTTTTACTTTGGTGTTGGCAATGATCGGACCTACTGTACCAATTCTAAACAATTCCGCATCATAACAATTTACCGAGACAACAGGTGAGGTTTCGGTGAGNNAGTCCGTAGCCTTCCAAAATAGGCATGTGGGCGCAGGAAAAAAACCTACCCAAACGGGGTTGTAAAGCAGCTCCGCCAGAGGCAACACAAACAATATTCCCACCCAGCGCGGCCCTCCATTTTGCGTACACCAATCTATCGTAAACATAACGTTTCAATTTATTCCTGAGCGTTAGCGAATCCGGGTCGAATTCGAGTGCAAATTTTACTGCAGCGAAAAACAGACTACGTTTCCATCCTTTGAGTTTTTCCCCAGCACTTTGCAATTTATCAAAGACGCGTTCCAATAACCTTGGAACGGAAACAAATATATGAGGTTTGATTTCTTTTAGATTGTCGCCAATTGTTTCTATGGCTTCAGCGTAGTAAATCGAAATATTTTTATGCAAATAGATGGTCGTGACCATGCGCTCGTAAATATGGTTCAGCGGCAGAAAACTTAACGCTCTCCACGATGAGTTAAAAGGAGCCAATGATAAACAGGCCTNNTTTTCATGCGAAAGCATCACGCCCTTCGGCACACCAGTCGTACCACTTGTATACAAAATGGTAAACAAGTCACTGGCTTGGATATTATTTTTACGTTTGATTAGTTCATCATGATGCTGTGTATCGGACGCTTTTTCTACGAATTCAGAAAACGAAACCGCTCCTTCTACTGAATTGAAGGACACGAAAAGTGGCACTTGGGTAAATTTATCTTGGATGGTATTTAGTCTTTTGTAAATATCAGGGCTCGAAAAAAAGATTATTTTTACTCCTGCTTCCTCTAGAATGATAGACAGATCTTGGCTGCTAATGGTGGGATAAATGGGAACCGTAATGACGCCAGCCTGTTGACAACCGTAATCCACAAAATTCCATTCTGGACGGTTGTTGGAAATGATCGCAACACGATCGCCTGCTGAAATACCGTAATCAATTAATCCATAACTTACTTGGTTTACAAAATACATGAAGTCATCGGTGCTGTAATTTTTCCAAAGCTTATTCTCCTTGGCATTAAGCAAGTCATATTTCTTTTCATTTGGCAGGAATTCAAGGATATCAAATAATCGGGAGGTGGATTCCATAGGCGAGGCTTGTACTTCAAATATAGATAATTATACTTGATAAAGCATGATTTATTAAGTCCTACGGTTTTGACAACTCAAAGAATGTCTTTTCGATGGTTTCGTATTTCCCATTTGGTGTTGGGGTAAGTGCCGGTGATGCAAGTAAAACAAAATCCTTATCGATTAATAAGTAATAAGGGAAGGTAAAAATTCCCAATTGTTCCCAAAGTGGATCATCCTCTTTAAGCCCTACTTTTGTCCATGATATGGATTCAAAAGCCTTTTTTTCGGTGACACTATTAAGTGGTTTATCCACATAAACGGTAAGAAATTCAATGGTACTTCCATAACGTAGCTTCAACTTTATTAATGCATTTAATTCTTGGATACATTGGGTATTCGAAGTATTGAAAGCATGGATATATACATATTTACCATCAGTAGGTTTGATTTTAATGCGATCAAAAGGAAAGACATCACCCACGCTCAGTTTACTTAGTTTAAGCAATAAATTGTTCGCCAATTTTCGGTGTGTCTCTATAGGCGAAGAGGTATTACGCAACGATAAGTTCGAAATGATAANNTAATGGATTTTGGAATCAAGTTAGCGCCAGCAGCTTGTTTTAGTATATAGAGCGCAATTAAGGAACGCAATGGGTCATCACTGGTATAGGAATACTTTTTAATGATTTGATCCTGCGCTGCAATGTTAAGGTCCACCACGGCCTGAAAAAAAGAAGAGGCGTCTTCTACCTGCATTCGGGTCACAAATTGATCGAAAAAACTTTCAAAATATTGACAATAGGAGGTATTTGAATAGAGAATTGGTCTATTTTGAAAATATGTTTCAAAATTATCTTTCTGAGAACGTGCACCTTTGTACCTTAAATTATCAATATTCATGGCGATGGAGTACCAAACATAGTTACGAAAAAACGAACTGGTGTCTTGCTGCACATCTTTTAAAATGGCGTATTTAAGGTATGTTATTTTCGACCATAATTCGTCATCGTTATTTTTTTCAAAATGAATTTGTGATAAAATATCGTCTAACCAGCTTTCGTATCCAAGGATTTTATAATTGATATCGGTCGAATCCAAATCAATAAACGTAAGTTCTATTTCTTCTCGTAAGTTGTATGTTTTGTCTTGAGATTTTTCTGAAATAAACTCAATTTTATACTTTCCACCATCTTGAACATATAAGTATCCGAATAAATCATTATTTCCAATAAAGTATTTTTGAATGGGACCAGGTGCGACCGTAAATCTGAAAATTCCTTTTGAATTTACAATAGTATCCTTTATTACAGCCCTTTTTTTTGAGAGAAAATCCTCTTCCTTCCATAAAAAGAACTTTTTACCGCAAAATTGAGGGGCATATCCCACAATGGTTGCCTGAGCAACTGATTTCAAAGTTAAGCTGCAAAGGAGGGCGATTATAAACAATGGTACCTTGTTCATG
>DORI01000009.1 GCA_003512365.1 Crocinitomicaceae bacterium
TGTGTTCGTCTAGATGTGAGAAGGGCTCATCCATTACAATGGTTTCAAATGGTTGAGAAAGCGCTCGAAGAATCGCAAGCCTTTGTTGTTGACCCATTGACATAATACCAGCAGGCGTATTCCATTTTGTTTCAATTCCTAAATAAGCTGCCCATTCTTTAAGTTTCTCAATCGCCATTCCTCCTTTCAAGCGCGTGTTAATTAAAAGATTCTCTTCAGAAGATAAAGTTGGAAACAACTGCAAATCTTGAAAAACAAAAGAAAATTTGGTTTGCCTTATTTCTAACCAATCTAAAACTGAAAAAGTATGTGTAGCTACAAAATTAAATGATAATTCTCCTTGGAAATCATGCCGAAGTCCGGCTAGGAGATGTGTAAATGTTGTTTTTCCTTTTCCGCTCGCCGCATTAATTAATACTTTTTGACCGTTTTCAATGACATGCTTATTATTCCAAAGACTATCTGCAGCATGAGGATATTCCTTCAAAGGCTCCGGAATGATATGATCAAAAACAATTTTCATTCGGAGGTGACTTTTTCAAGAATTATTCCATTATTTTCTAATTCTGACATTGCTTGCTTTAACAAAGTNNTCCATTATTTTCTATTTCTGATATTACTTGCTGAAACAAAGTTTTTTCGCTGTATGGATTCAAATAAATCAGGTTATCATATCTTCTCAGCCAAGTTAATTGCCGTTTTGCATAATTCCGAGTGTGTTGCTTTATTTTTTCGATAACACCAGTTTTATCTAAGTTTGTTCCATACCATTCTTGGTAGCCAACCGTTTTTAAAGGAGTTAATTCTGAATATTTCTCCAACTCAAAAACTTCCTTTTCCAAACCTAATTGTACCATTTCGTCTACTCGCGCATTTATTCTTGAATAAAGATCTTCTCTTTTCCATTCAATGCAAAACCTTTGGTATGGAATAGAAATAGGATTTAATTCACCAGTTTTTAAATTATGCAACGATTCACCTGTAATTTTCAAGATTTCTAAAATGCGCAGCAGTCTTCTGGAGTTATTCACGTCTACTTGATCAAGAGCCTTGCTGTCTAATTTTATAATTTCTTCTTTTAAAAATGAAATTCCTTTTTCGTTGAACTGCTTATTAATTTCTGCTTTTAATTTCGCATCTCTCGGAAGGTTATCAATACCATTCAAAAGTACATCTACATATAAACCAGATCCACCAACGAGTACGAGAACATCTTTTTGGATAAAATAATTCTGAATTAAATCCCTCGCCTCAGTAGCAAAACTAGCTGCTGTCATTTCGTCTAAAATAGAATGTGAGCCAATAAAATGATGTTTAACTTCTGATAATTCATGTGCAGCTGGACGAGCGACACCTATATTTAATTCTTTAAAAATTTGTCTAGAATCGGCTGAAATAATTTCAGTACCAAAGAATTTCGCTATATCAATGGATAAACCTGTTTTCCCTGAAGCTGTGGCGCCTTGCACCACGATTATCATTTTTTTCAATTCATCGCCTTATATCCGTTGTAAATTTCGAAAATTCTACGCACATAAAATGCAGCATGACCTCTGTAAGCTCCACATTTTACAATCGGTAATCGGTAATAATTGGAATTACGAAGTTTTAAAACTGCTTTTTCGACATTTCCATCCCAAATTAATGGGTTTAAATTTAGCTTTTTTGCGAGCCGCTGTGCGTCTTCGATATGGCATCTACCTGCATTGTAAGAGGCCAAAGTAAATTTTACCCGCTGTGTCATGTCTGGAATTTTATTCCAATCATCCATAGAAGAACTTAAAAGTTTCATTCCAGCAATCAATTGTTGTTCAACAGATGAAGAAGGAGAAATGCCATATTTTCTACCTGTTGCAGGCATAAACTGTATAATCCCAAACGAACCACCCATTCCCCTTGCTTGAGGATTAAAATTTGATTCCTTTTGAGCAATCGCCGCTAACAACTTCCAGTCCCAACCGCTATCTTTAACAACATTCTGAAAAGATTTATCAAAAGGTGTTAGTTTTCCTTTTTTCGGTATAAAATTAACTGGCAACTCTGAAACTGCGTAGTCAAAATAACGCTTCTTGAGTTTTGAAAAAGCTTCAGACCTTATGTACACACTTAGAAATTGATCTAATTTAATTTTCAAATCTTCACTTGAATTTCTTAATCCGAAGGCCAATTTTTGAGGAAAGGATAAGACTAACGACACATCAATATTTTCATATAAATCTTTTGAAATTCTCGCTAAATTTTCATGAGCAACAGTAAAATCAATTTCACCTGCATCTACCAATTCTATTAAGTCTTCCGTAATGGGATCTTCTTCATAAACTTTAATATCTATATCTATCCCAATTTCGTCCTCTAGATATTCTAATCTTTTTTGAAAGCTTGAGTTTTTTCGAACATAAACCGTTTTTTTATTCAGTTCTTGAACAGAATTTATTTTTTTTCCTTTCCGCTGTATCAATACCTGAGGAGATGAATAATGAGAAGTAGTAAATTTTATGTCTTGCACATTAGAAAGTGATACACTCAAGTTTGCAGCAATAATATCTCCTTCCCCATCTTTTAAATATTTGACCAACTTATCACTTTCACTGACCACTTTAATTTCTAATGGCAAATTCATTTTTTTAGCAAAGGAATCCAAGATTTCATATTCAAAACCTAATTTTTTTTCCCGGTATTCGTAGTACGAAAGAGAACTATTTTCAGTAAGTACAATCAGTTTACCTCTTCTATTAATTTCATCAAGATCAATTGATTTTTCTTTTTCATCGGGATTGTAACTACAAGATTGCAGCACAACTAGAAAGATAGAAACTATAAACACTCTAAAAATCAACATTTTAAGAAATATAATTTATACGCTCTAACAAGAAAAAAGTTTCTATTTATTTATTTGTGAGATTAAAAAAAAAACAGCATATTTGAAGAGATAAAGAGGAGCATATGAACAACGATCAAAACGAAATTTATTCTAAGGTTGTAAGAGCAGGAAAGAGAACATACTTTTTTGACATTAAAACAACGAAAAGTAATGATTTGTACATTACCCTCACGGAAAGTAAAAAAACTTTTGGTGAAGACGGAGATGGAAACTATCAAAAGCACAAAATATTCTTGTACAAAGAAGACTTCGAAAAATTCAGAGAGGGCTTGGATGATGTCCTAACGAAAATTGAAGAATTAAAAAATCAATAATTTTTTTTCATATTTAGAATTAATCGCTATATTTGCACTCTCAAAAAACAAAGGGGGTTTAGCTCAGCTGGTTCAGAGCATCTGCCTTACAAGCAGAGGGTCGGCGGTTCGAACCCGTCAACCCCCACACAAAGATGTAAAGCCTTTCAAAAATTTTTTTTGAAAGGCTTTTATGTTTCCCGTTTAAATATTTTCTAGCTAAATTCATAAAATTGAGAATGAGGGGCCGATGCATTTTACATTTTATACATATTTTAGTTCTCACCAACCTTTTCTTAAAACTTCCACTTGTCGGCGGACTGCCGTGTAGGAACAATATTCAACACATTTCAGCAGGATTAAGGAGGATCCTAGTTTTGCAAATTCATTTTTTTTGCAGATAATTAGATTAAGTAACTATTTTTGACTTTTACTCGAAAAATCCTTTTCACCCTAATTTCTAAATTGCGGCATTATTTTCGAATAAGCTTGGGAAAGTCTTTAAGAGCTTTTGCTGTAATTCATCGCTATCGTTGATATCTTCGTAAAACGTTGCCAATGAAGAAATAAAACTTGGCTCTAAGCAATTTCCGGGGTCGGACGATGAAGGTTCGAAAAGAAATTTGGTGTGATAAATTTCCATTTTATAAAACAAAACATAGAGCATCAGTGCCGATAATTTCGGGTTTTCTGACAGAGAACAACGTTCATCAGAATTGGCATCCCTAAAAAATGTAGTCTGCACATAATCGAATGTGGGCTTGTAGTCATCCATAACTTCACCCATCGATTCGCCATATGTTTTAATGTGAAGGGCAAATACATTGTTGTATTCATGCGTGGAAATGTAAATATCAGTACTTACCGTAATATCATTCTGAAGAAACATATCAGTAAATAAATGCTGAAGAGTTCCAAGTTTCACCAAACCGTTTGGCCTCTTTTCACTAGCACCCATAAATGCGGGAAGCATATCATAAGAGGATAAGACAAAACAGTTCGGATAAACTTCTTCTGTAAAATGATCCAATAAGTTATCCAAGGATTGATCCATAGGTAAATTTTCGTTACTGGCCTTTCCATGCCCTATTCGCATCATATGACCTCCAAATCGGGAAAATAAATAGTTCATCGTATTTCTTTTTAAAAATTAAACATTTCAATCATTAGGGTAAGTACCCGTAATTCTGCTCGTTTACAGTGAAATAATACGTTTCTTCTCTACGATGATGAAACAAGTAGATGTCATAGTTACCCTTTTCGTTCTCCACAACAGCCATTGTCTTGACTTCATTCGCAGTCTCCCAACTATAGAAGAAAGGCACTGGGCTCTTGGAGTTAAATATCATCGTGTCCAAGATGTAATTGTTGTTGGTTAGAACTATTGTAACCATTGAACGTATACGTCTTCTTGAAAAATCCTTTAGAACACGAGTGTTCTCGTTAACTTTCTTGAAATTTTTTTTGTTTGCTATCCATTGCGCATCGGCAACGAACGGCGCGGTCATCAAAGCTACCGTTAAACTAATAGATTTTAACATTTTATAAGTTTTAATTACTAAATAGAAATTCTTTTAAGCAGCTGCTAAATAGATTTATTTCAACAAGTAACCATAATCTTGGCCGTCAAGTGTGAAATAATACGTTTCTTCTCTACGATGATAAAACAAGTAGATGTCGTAGTTACCATTCTCGTTCTTTAAAACAGCCATTGTCTTGACATAGTTAAATGTCTCCCAACATTGGTAGAAAAATACAGGTCCTTTAGAGTCAAACAAGAGAGTGTCTGGCAGATAACTATTGTTATCTAACACTATCATAATCATTCCTCTTACATTTCTGTTAGAGAAGTCCTTTAGAACTCTAGTGTGTTCATTAACTTTCTTGAAGCTCTTTTTGTGTGCTATCCATTGCGCACAGGCTGTTCCAATAGTGAGGAAAAAAGAAACAGCGATTAACATTTTTTTCATGGCCTTACGTTTTAAATGAAACATTCACCATCAGAATTTTGAAAAAGGGATTGCGCAATTGTTTTTAGGTGCGAACCTCTCATTTTTGGTCCACCGTGCCCTGCTGAGGATCGGTTGGCATTCCGTTTTCCGGAAACTCTGAATGATTTACAACCAAAACGCAGGTAACGAAAAAANNAAAAAAGTAACAGACTATATTACAGTTTCTTCAAATTTTTCAAGAACGAAAAACATTTCTGGGTGCAGGTAGCTAATTATTTTGCTTCTGTAGGTAGACAAATCCTTATAATAGGCTTCAGCTATTCCGCCAGCAATAGCCGCTTGTGTATCTGTATCTCCGTTTAATAATAGAGCTTTACGCACAGCATCTTCCGTGGAACTACTTTTTAAAAAACATATTAACGCCTGAGGTACTGAGCCTTCACATGATATATCATAGTGATTCCTTTTTACCATTGGAAAAGTATTATCAACATTTTAATTCAAAGAAAAAAAATTGTGATTTGCGCAACTTAGGGAAGTATTCTTGCGAAATTCAATTTGTTAACAAAAGGCTAACTGAATAATTTAGGCTTCTAAATGTTAATTACATGAAACGAAACTACTCTTTATTTTTTACCTCACTTTCAATTATAATATTACTTTCTAGTTGTGCACCTGTGTTTTCAGATCTTCAAAGTGCAAGAATGACTGGAAAAAATAATTTTGAACTTACTCCAACAGGTACTTTAACGAACTTCAGAGAAAATGGAGATGGTGAAAAAGTACAAAATAGCATTGGCTTTCAAGCATCATTTGGAATACATTCAAAAGCAGATGTTCGCTTTCGATTTGAACGTATCTGGTTAGCAAATGGAAGTATTGTGGATGATGGTATAAACATAGTCGGTTTCGCTCCTAAGTATAGTATTATCGAAAATCGAATTGCAGCTTCTCTTCTTTTTGGTTGTGCAATAGACGGTGCAGGTGATATTGGTGCTTTTGAGTTACATCCAACAATGTTATTTTCTTTTCCTATCAAAAAAGATAAAATTGATGTTAATTTTTCACCAAAATATTTATGGTCATTTGACCCAGATAGTGAAAACTTTTTTGCATTAAACCTTGGACTATCTGCAAGTAATGATCTAAAAAAATGGGCAATTAGACCAGAATATGGTTTATGTTTTTTACCAGGAGAGACCGGATTATTTTCTCAATTAAGCATTGGGTTTTCCTATAATTTTGGTTTGACTCACAAAAAAAAATAAAACTCCAAAATCAATTTGTTGTATTCCCTCCTTCGATCTTAAGTCACAATCATAGAAGTATAAGCTGCAAACTTTTTATGAGTGTTCATAGGTGCTTTTAGAAGCATGGGGGAATAATTTTAATCTCGTTTGTTAAAAATTCATTAAGATTAAATCTGCAAAAAATTGATTAATCTCTTCATAAAATAGATAGTTTTCGCAACATGATATTTTTATTTTCAAATCCTTTACTTTAAATTCGCTCGAATGGAAGAAGAGGTCCAAGAAAAGAAAAAAACAAAACGTTGGAAAAAGTGGCTAAAATACAGTTATTTAACTGTTCTCTATCTTCTTGCTGCACTTGGAGGATTTATTGTTTGCTTGTATATTGCTGTAGAGTTTAAACTCACCAATGTGGAAGGAGCAATTGATATAAAAAATCGCTACTTTTCGGATATAGCCGATAAATATGGCGATGAACTGATAAAAGATGGCGCTGCAAATCCTAAGGAAGAAATTCTGGTATTTCAAAAAATTGGCATCATAGCAAAATACCGTCCTGCGAATGCAAAGTCCATCATGGAAGCCTACTTGACGGATAGAAATTTAGTAACGGCAAACAGAATGATTGACGCGTTTGCTTTAATGTTAAAAGATAATCAAAATTTCACGAGTGAACTATCAAAGGTAGGCTCCCAAACTGAATACAACACAGAATCTGTTTATGAGTGGTCAAATTACACGGTATGGAAGCAATTCAGTCAAGCGCTTGTAAAAGATAAAAAAGCAATTGATTCTGTTTCGCGGCTAACTGGTGTAGAATCGAGAACAATAATTGTTTGTGTTATTGCCGAACAATTGCGTATGTTCAATTCTGGAAGGGAGAAATTTAAACAATACGTTTACCCTTATGCCAGACTTATTTTACCTACAAATAGAGGTTATGGTGTTTCCGGCATACTTGAACATACCGCCCTTCGAATTGAAAATACTTTATTCAAACCCAATGATCCTTTCTATCCCGGGGATTATTTTAAAAAGATTATCAATATTCGCGATTCTTTCCCAGATAGGGTGGTCGATACGATTAGAGCTCACCGACACAAAACAATCCAAAGACTAATTCAAGGCGGAGACCATTACTATTCCTACCTCTACACGGCTTTGCTGCTCAGACAGTTTCAATCGCATTGGGAGAGCAAGGGATTCACCCTTGCAAACCGTCCTGAAGTACTTGGCACCTTATTTAATTTAGGCTACCAGAAAAGCAAACCTAAAAAAGACCCTCAAGTAGGAGGATCAACGTTTAAAGTGGGGGATAAAAAATACACCTTCGGTGGCATATGTTTTGAATTTTATTACAGCGGTGAACTACAAAAAGAATTCCCGATCACCGGAAGAGGATTTATTCCAGTGAAAGAACTAGAGGTGATCAATAAACCGCTAATTGAGCGTATTAACAAAAGAATAAAAGAAGCAGAGAAGAAGGGGGAAGAGGCAGCCAAGAAACGCCAATTGGCAGAGAAAAAAACAACAGAAAATATTTAAGGGCAATTAGCTCAGTTGGTTTAGAGCACTACCTTGACAGGGTAGGGGTCACTGGTTCGAATCCAGTATTGCTCACTGCTGGAGGCCGAAACGAATGGCCTCCATCGAAAAAAGAAAACGATGTCATTTTATTCTTTTCGTGGTTTAGTTCCAGTCGTGCATCCCTCTGCTTATGTGCATGAAAGGGCCACGATCATTGGCGATGTCATAATAGGAGAAAATTGTTATATCGGTCCTGGTGCGGTAATTAGGGGAGATTGGGGGAGAATAACCATTGAAAATGGTGTCAATGTGCAAGAGAATTGTGTGGTGCACATGTTTCCGGGTAAGCATATTTTCTTGGAAGAAGGATCACATGTAGGACATGGTGCAGTCGTACATGGTGCCCATCTCGGCCGAAATTGTCTGATTGGAATGAACGCCGTTGTGTTAGATGGGGTGACTATTGGCGAAAACAGCATCATTGGTGCCTTGAGCTTGGTTAAAGCCGATACGATGGTTCCTTCAAACTGTTTATTCGCTGGGAATCCTGGAAAGATAATTCGAGCATTAACTATTGAACAAATCCATTGGAAAACGGAAGGGACAAAAATATATCAAGCTTTACCTGAGATCTGTTATGCATCCCTTACACCTACCTCCCCACTTACCGAAATCGATGAGAACCGTCCAAGCCACGATGGCACCTTCGAACCTTGGAAAAAACCTGTTTGAAATTTCGAATGGTTGAAATTCACCAAGTTCTGTTAACTTTGTATGCCGTAGGTGCAACGTATGTCAAAGTCCACTAAGTATATTTTCGTTACGGGCGGGGTAACCTCCTCCTTAGGAAAGGGTATAATATCGGCCTCATTAGCCAAGTTGCTTCAAGCTCGCGGATACACGGTTACCATTCAAAAATTAGACCCCTACATTAACGTCGACCCTGGAACACTTAATCCATATGAACACGGTGAATGCTACGTTACCGATGACGGCGCTGAAACTGACTTAGATCTCGGGCATTATGAGCGTTTTTTAAACATTCATACTTCTCAATCCAATAACATCACCACTGGTAGAATCTACAAGAATGTAATCGAAAAGGAACGCCGCGGCGATTACCTTGGAAAAACAGTGCAGGTGATTCCTCATATTACCAATGAAATCAAAGAACACATAAAGGAATTAAGTCAAAAAGAATCCTTTGATATTATCATCACAGAAATCGGAGGTACGGTGGGCGATATTGAATCGTTGCCATT
>DORI01000269.1 GCA_003512365.1 Crocinitomicaceae bacterium
TCGAATCCGACAATATCCAATAATTCGCAACTTTTAAATCAAAAATTTTACCCTTATATTGAACAAAAGATGTGTTTTCATTAGAAAAAGAAAGAAATGAACTTGGTTTACCGTTTAAATGCTCAATAAATCGATGACTCTCAGAAATTGACGGTAGTAGATTTTTTTTATTTTTATGGAGTACTAAAGCTGCGTGGAAATTAACGTAAATATCTGTTTTTTCATTTAAAGTTATAACTTGATAAAGAGGCTTATGCTGCAATGACAATGACTCCCATTCTGAAGGGGTATGAACTCTTCTTAATCCCAAAGAATTTAATTCATTTACTGTTAATTCAGGCACCACAATTTCAGTATTCCCGGTTTTTATTCTCTCATTTTTATTTAAGCCCTTTGTATCCGTATTATTTAACTGTTGCTGGTTACAGGAAAAAATTAGTGCGATTAAAGAATAAAAAATAACGCGCTGATTTAAAGTCATCTTATCAATGATCGGTAACAAAATGATCATTTTGGTCAACCTCACGCACACCTCTAGCAATGCGATTTGTTTCAACTTGATGACGAATAGTTGTAAATACCTTCTCGTAATTTTGGATTCCATTTAAATGAAATTGATGATCCGACTGGTCACTTGTAGTAAGTTGAACTGAACCAATACCCACAATTCTCTCAATTAAACTACGTTTCATCTGCAAGTCTTTCACGCGATACAGTTCTAAATTAGTTGTTTTTCTAGAAAAAATACCTTCAGTTTTTTCAATTCTCTGGCTTGTTATTTTAAATTTCGTAGTTTTTAAAAGTATGTAATGGAACAATGTAAAACCGATGCAAAAAATTAATGCCAACATCGACAAATAAAATAGAAAATTCCACTCATTGGCATAACATTTTATCGCAGCGTAACTGAATAAAATAATACCACTTCCACCTAGTGAGTACCAACCCGACTTCACCCAGTTGGACATCGTTATTTCAAATATTTTCTTTTCTTCCTCTAGCATGAATTTTATTTCAAATGTATAAAAAGAATATGAGTAAATTTAAGATGTCAAAAACTTTTCATTACTTAGCTAACTATAAGTTTACATGCTCCGTTTTTTGCTCAATTGTTGTCTTTTGTTCCTAATTTTTGCCTGTGGCAACAATGAAGATACTTTTGTGTCGAAAGTTAATGATACTGATAAAAAAGTGCAAATCAGCCCTTCAAAAGTTGATTCCGCAGCATTAACAGAAGCTCTACCTGCAGTATCGGTAAAAGGTAAAAAAGGAAAGTTGTTAATGTCTTGTATTGGCAACTACCAACTCACTGCGATTGAAGCAAGTGTTGGGGCCAACGGAATGTTTGATTATATAAAAGAGGACGGGGATTGGAGCGCGACTGGTTCAGCCATATCAGATGGAATGCGCGAATCCTACACGATCAATCTTGATAAAAAATCAATTGCAGAATTAAACGGCTTAACTATTGAAATTGATAATAATTTGAATGTTCGTGTGTTCCTAAATGAAGAATCTTTAATCGAAATTCCTTACGACGAATTTCAACTAAAGTTTGAATTAAAAAATAATGGGAAAGACTACATTCCTTTACCTGAAAAACTAGAAAAATCTACAACTTTTTCTGGTTTTTACCTTTACCTAATGGCTTCAGATAGAATTACCAATCGTTACATGAAGAAATTAGACTTATTAGATTTAAACGCCGATGTTGCCCTTTTGCGTTACAATCAAAAAGAAGTACAATTTGAACTAAATTTATTCCAAGGTGAGTGCTGTGACAATTCGCTGTATATTTTTAAAAATAAGATTATTCAATAATTATTTCTACTCGACGATTTTTTGCTTTGTTTAACTCGTTAGTATTTAAAGCTAGAGGCTTGTACTCTCCTTTACCGGAAGTTTCGATGTAGTCAAATCCTTTGTTCTTCAACCAATTTTCAACTGTGGAAACACGCTGTATTGATAAGTTTTGATTGTATGAATCAGCACCAACATTATCAGTATGTCCTATCAATGTAATTTTCTGACCATGTTGATGGTCTCGAATGATTTGATTCAAGATTGTTTCTGCCTCTTGGTTTAGACTAGACTTATCAAAATCAAAATTTACAACATAGCTAGCTTTTTTCATTTCAATAAGTTCTATTTTTCCAGGATGCTCTATAATTTCTTCAACAATTGGTTTGGGCTCTTCTGTTATCGCTGTTCTTGGTTTCATTTCTGAGGAAAGTTCACTAAGGTCTGCACAATAAATATCTAAATCTCTTATCAAAAAAGCAGCATTCCCATTTTTGGTAATTACAAATCCTTGATCGTCAGCATCCGTATTAAATGGTTCACCCAGGTTTAAAATTTCACCTAATTTACCATCGACGATTGTTGTTTTAAAAATATCTAAACCTCCAAATCCACCATGTCCATCAGAGGAAAAATATATTGTACTGTTATCTGCTGCAATAAAAACTGCTCTCTCATCACCTGAGGTCGATACCCCCATTATTTTAGGATAAGACCAAACACCCTCTTTCTTTATGGAATAATATAAATCCATTTGTCCGTAATAATCTGGACCACAAGCTACGATAAATAAATTACCATCAGCTGAAATTGCCATTCCATCTGTACCAAAACCTGAATACAATTGATACATATCTCTAAAAAATTGGGCTATTCCACCACCCAAACCTACAGGATCCTTATATGACCCTTTGTCAATTTTAGCTTGAAAATAAGGCCCATTCATATTAATCCATGTATTATTCCAACTCTGAAAATAAATTGTGTTTCCGTCCGCTGAAAGCGAGGGTTCATCCTCTCCACTTGTGGTATTGAGTTCACGCATGAATGTCGGCGAATTCCATTTATTCTGTGAATTTAAAGAACTCATATATAAATCGCCATCACCACCGATTTTATTAATTCTTGATGGACGTGTGCTCATAAAATAAAGCGAATTTCCATCTGGAGAAACACTTAAATTACATTCTCTGTACGGAGAATTCAAAACGTTTACGGGCTCTATATTTACGGATTGACGATGCGTCAAAATTTTCGCTACTTGGCCAAAAATTGGAAACTGCAAAAAAATAAGTGCGATAAAAGGAAAGTTCCTCATAAGGTTAGTTTTTTCTGTCCATACATAATTTATGCCTAATGTTTCGTTACATAAAAAATGTATTCACGTTTTGTTAAATAAGTGTTAATGCCTTAAAATCTTCAGTCGATGGCATAGCATTTGAAAAAACACCTGTATAATTTAAAATTAAAGGTCATGAAACTATTAACCAACGATCAAAACTTCAAAAGTTTCCTAAGAAAACAGGATATGTGGAAAGTAATTGGAATTGGTAGTCAATGGGTGTCAATTGAACAAATGCGAAATACAATTTCCAACACTAATTACATCTGTGAATTCATTATCGCAAACTGTGATTTAAAAGGTCATAGAATTCAACCAGATGCACAACCTTCCATTTTAAAATATCAGTTATCAAATTACCTTAAGGACCTAGATGGTTTGCAATTATTCTATTTGTATGAAGCATTAATGGACATTGATGCTGTTATTAATGACTTGTTGAATTTAAACGTGGTAGATCGTTTAGAGTTTTTAGCAAACGTTACGGGAAAAGGACAATGGTACCTCCAAGTGTTAGATGAAGAAATTTGCGGAAATTAAATTCTATGTTATTATTTCATAAAATTTATTCATTAGGAATTTTGCACGTGTACAAATGCTATATTTGTTAAAATTAATATTATGAGTACTACTTGGATTATTGTTATTGTTGTTGCCGTTATTGTGATATGGGTTGTCGTTATTTACAACGGATTGGTTAGATTAAGACAAAATCGTGAAAATGCATTTGCGGATATTGACGTCCAATTAAAACAACGACACGATCTAGTTCCTCAACTAATAGGTGCTGTGAAAGGATATATGGAGCATGAAAGAGGTACTTTAGAGGCTGTAACCAATGCTAGACAACGTGCCATGGGAGCATCAAGTATCAACGATAAAATTTCTGCTGAAAAGGAATTGTCGCATGCGTTGTCAGGATTAAGTATTCAAGTTGAGGCATATCCAGATTTAAAAGCAAATGCTAACTTCATGAATCTTCAAACCGAATTGGCCGACATAGAAAACAAATTAGCTGCTGTTAGAAGATTCTTTAATTCAGCGACGAAAGAACTTAATATTGCTGTTCAAAAGTTTCCAAATGTGATTTTTGCAGGAATGTTCGGTTTTAAATCTGAAGCAATGTTTGACCTAGGCGAAACAAATCGTCAAACAATGGATAAAGCTCCTGAGGTTAAATTCTAGTATATCATATGTCTGAATATGTTGGTCTGCAAGAGCAGATAAATCGAAACAATACACGTTCAATACTGCTTTTATTAGCTTTTCCAGCATTGGTATTAGGTGCGTTTTATGCCGTAGTTGCTTTTGGGTCACGAAATGTTAATGGAGGATTCGATTCACATCTAGCTAGTGAGTCATTTATTTCAGGTCTACCTATGGTAATCATAGCCGTTGGTATTTGGTTTCTGATTGCGTATTTATCCCATAGCGCTATGATAAACCTTTCAACAGGTGCTCATACCCTGGATAGAAAAGACCACATGCGTGTATACAACCTTACGGAGAACTTATGCATGAGCGTTGGTATGAAAATGCCTAAGCTTCAAATAATAGAATCCGATGCCTTAAATGCTTTTGCGAGTGGAATAACTGAAAAAACCTACACTGTAACGCTGACTAGAGGGATTATCAATACGTTAAATGACCAAGAATTAGAAGGTGTAATTGCTCACGAACTAATGCATATTAGAAATAGAGATGTACGATTACTTATAATAAGTATCATATTCGTAGGAATATTCTCATTTCTAATTCAAATAGCGTTCAGAAGTTTGTTATACGGAGCAATGTCTGGTGGGAATCGTCGTAAAGATGGAAAGGATAGTGGAGCAGGTCTAATGTTAGTTATTTTGGTTGTATCTATCGTGGCTTACATCCTCAGTTTATTGTTCAAATTTGCGTTAAGTAGGAAACGAGAATATATGGCAGATGCAGGAGCTGCTCAAATGACAAGGAATCCTCTGGCGCTTGCCTCTGCACTTCGAAAAATATCTGGTAATGCAGAAGTTGAAGCGGTAAAAAGTGAAGATATTCAAGAAATGTTCATTGAAAATCCACCGGGAAGTTCCGCAGGATTTATTGGGTCTATGGGAGCATTATTTTCGACGCATCCTCCTATCGAAAATAGAATTAAAGTATTGGAGCAATTTTAATTTTTTTAGCTGTTATCTAACTATTTATTCCACTAAAATGAAACAGTCATTTCTTTTTATAATTTGCGTGATTATTAAATCAACAACGTTCGGACAAAAAACAGAAAAAATTGCCTTTTATAATGTTGAGAATTATTTTGATACCATAGATGGCCCAAACGATGACGCAGAATTTCTTCCTACCGCTGCTTCCAATTGGAACACCTCTAAATACAAAGAAAAAATCAATCATATCCAACAGGTAATCCGTGATTTAAATTACCCAATAGCAGTTGGTATGTGTGAGATAGAGAACAAACAGGTATTAGAGGATTTAACAAAAAACAAAAAATTCAAACGGTATAAAATTTCACATTACGATAGTGAGGATCCAAGAGGCATTGACGTTGGTTTGCTTTATAATAGTNNATAGTTCAAAATTAAAGTTGATTTCCAATGGTACCATTCGTTTTGTACTGCCAGGTGAAGCAAAACCTAATACCCGCGATATTTTATGGAGTAAGTTTGTATGTAAAAAAGACACCCTTTTTATCCTTGTTAATCACTGGCCAAGCCGAAGATCAGGGACTGCAGAATCTGAACCAAAGAGAATGTGTGCTGCTCAGCATGCAACAGCTTTTATCGACTCATTACTTAGCGCCAATAAATCTTCAAAAATCGTCTTTATGGGCGATTTGAACGATTATCCAGAAGATAAAGCTCCACAGCAAATCTCTCTTAGACTTTCTCCTCAGATAACAGAAAAATCAGGAAGTTTCGGGGGTACTCATCAATACAAAGGAGAATGGGATGTCCTGGATCACATTTTCGTATCGAACGGAATGAAAAACGGCAAACTGAAAATAATTGAAAATTCTGGAAAAATTAATGAATTCCCCTATCTTATTGAAGTATTCAAAGGAAACAAGCAACCGTTCAGAACATATGTGGGAACTAAATACCTTGGCGGTTATTCAGATCACCTTCCTGTATCGATAGATATTTCAGTTCCCTGATTTAATTTAGCTTTCCCGAAATTATAGGGAAGGCGCTCCTTGTAAAGAAACCGCTTTTGAGTGGATTCAAAAGGTCGATAAATGTAGTAAACCTCATTGTTGTATGCTTTTATTTGATCGATATATTTAAAGTTTAATTTAACTTTTTCATTGATTTCTCCCGTTTCAACATTTAAGTGCCCAAGGTAACTTATTCCGGCTTTTTCATAAACTGCATAGATAGCACCTGTGGCATAATCCTGAATTAATTTTCTTTTAAATCCTGTTTTCGATCGTTGGTAATGATGAAAAATCGAAATGCTTTTGATGTTATTTCCATCAGCATCAAATATCTCCAATAAATCTTTTGGGTAATTCACCACAAAAACACTATCGTTTCTCTCAAACAAAGGAGCATATACTTCTTCCCAATAAATGGATTGTGTGAAGAAATTAGCACCCACCCAAATTTCCGCATCAATTCCGGTTTCTATTTCCTTATTTTTTGCCCATAATTTGGTTCTTACATCCATCCATTTATATTCAGATCGGTATAGCGACATCATCAAATCATCCTTTACATTCGTAACCAACCTGTAGGTTGAATCTTGTTTATCCATAGCATAATATTCGAACGCAGGATAAACTGAATTGAAATTTGAAACATAGACTTTAGAAATTGTTGTATCTATTAAGGGTGCTAAATACTTTATGTAATATGTTAAGGGAACTTGTGCTGTTTGCAACGCGTTATCTTGAATTTGAATTCCATGCACCATTTCGTCACCAATTGCATGAACATTACCCCGATAATCTCTGATTAACTTTCTAACTGAGAATTTTGATGTAAATTGGGAAAGAACTTCCTGATCATTAGCAAAAACTAATTCATTGGCATTCTCTCGAGATTTTGGATACATAATCATAATTAACTTGCCATCCTTAACTATTTCAAAATCAAGAATACTTAACTTATCAGAACTATGTACGGTATCTACTTTCCCGGGTGCACTTAATCGAATTTCTTTCAACTCTTTTTGCTTCATAGATTGAAGGAAAGTGTTAATACGAATTGTGTCCTCTGTTGAGTTTTGAATCAAAAATGAAATTTCTTTTTTGACACTTTGGTAAATTGGGTGAGAAAAATATAAGTTTTTAATACTTTCTATTGGAAACGACTGAGATATTAAATCTCTTTTTTGGTTACTAATTCGTTGTATGAGAAATTGTCCTCTACAATTTGTATAACAGGTTGTTAATGAGTCACCCGCTTTGGAAATTAGTTTTACGGCTACATTTTGAACAGGATCTCCTGTTTTGGAATCTTTTACTTCAACCTTAATTATCTGTGCAAAAACTAAGGCATTAAAAAACAACAAATACAAGACGAGAATATGACGCATAAACTAGAGATGCTAATGGTCACCTTTATCCATAAATCAGACCAATAAATTCCAACCTAATTCATCTTCCACTTCACCTGCTTTTAGTGCATCCATGTAGGATTTGATTTTATTAGAAATCGTCCGTGTTTCCAAAGGAGGCAATGTTAGCATTTCATCACGGTAACCAATAACAGCTATTTGAGCGATTGTCGCTGCTGTACCTGCACCAAAGGCATCTTCCAAGGTCCCGTTTCTTGCAGCATTTATT
>DORI01000231.1 GCA_003512365.1 Crocinitomicaceae bacterium
ATGGACCAACTGTTGCAACAGGTTGAACAATAACTGAAGTGGTGTCTGGTATTCCAGGACAACCATTTGCAGTCGGTGTGAAAATGTAAACAACCGTTTGTGGTGCGTTGGTATTATTAATAATGGAAGTAGTGAGTGTGGCTGAATTACTTCCTGATGACAAACTACCACTGGCAGTAGCAACTACACCGGAAGGAATTGTTGCTGTCCAGTTAAAGGTAGAAGGATTAATGCTTGATGTTACTGTAATAACAGCATTGGAACCAGAACAAATAGGCCCTACTGAGGTTGGAGAAGTAGCAACTGGAAGAGGTTTAACCTGAATAGTAGCTGTGGAAGTCGCTGGATTACAAGGACCGGCAGGATCATTGGTGGTCAGGGTAAGAACTGCGTTACCTGTAAATCCTGCGGGTGGAGTCCAAGTGGATGTTGCTGAATTTGGGTTTGAGAAAGTCCCTCCAACATTTGAAGTCCAAGTAATACTGGAAGCTGCTCCCCCGAATGTGCCGTTCAATGGAATCGCTTGACCGGCACAAACGCCATTTGGATATGAACTTGCATTTGCCCAAGCGCTGGCATCAAATACTACAGTCGTCTGACCTGAAACCACGGGGCAAGGTGCTGGAGGCTGAACAGAAGTTAACGTAAGAATGATACTTCCTACATAATTATTTGGAGGGGTATATGTTGAATTTATCGCTCCAGTATTGGCTCCGCCACTCCCAACGGCACTAAAACTTCCACCAGCAACATTTGCCGTCCAATAGCCGTTCGATACACCACCTGTAACGTTACCACTTAAGACAACAGGGGTATTAGAACAAAAAGGCCCATATGAACCCGGGTTAACAGTTGCGGGGTTTTGCACAATTATATTCTGATTAACAGTTGTAGGACCGCACTCGTTTGTGGCTGTTAGCGAAAATGGAAAAGTTCCTGAATTCGGATAAGTAATTGTTCCAGGATTTAAAGTGCTTGCGCTTGTTGGAGTAGGCATATTCGCGGGAGAAATGGAATTATTCGGATTAAAATTCCACGAATAAGTTGGTGTTTGTGTCGAATAGCAATTATTTACAGTAGCAGTTGGATTGAAGGTAGACCCAAGACAAATAGAGCTTGGTGCGCTAAGATTTATCAGCGGCGGCGCCTTTATTGTAACTTGAGTAGAAGTGGTTTTAGCTTGACATCCTAAAGGTGTCGTATTTGAAAATACAGGAGAACTCAGACTACTGGTTAATTGAACCGTGTATACACCGGGTCCTGTGAATACTATCGATGAATTCAGTGATTGAGCATTCGTATTATTGTTGAAAGAAGATGCAGGCTGACCACATTGATTAGGGTTGGAGGAAGTAACCGACCATGCGGAAACATTATTCAAATTACACTGTGCTGGAGTTGAATTATTTTCAAAGACACCAGAAGCAGGCGCACAAGCAGTTACAAAAGGGGATGTAATATTCACTTGAAAATCAGGTGTAACGCAAATATTTGTGACAGTAGAGTCAACTCCACAGGGATTGAAGGATAATCCTCCTACATATAAAGTTACTTTATAATTCCCCGGTAACAAAAAAGTAAGATTAATATTTTGTGATCCATTTGTCCACCCACCTGGAGCAAGTAAATTAACAGTAGATGAATTTCCAGAACCTAAAGAGCCAGAAATTGTAACATTGGCATTACTCGAATAAATCGGGCCAGAAGGTCCATAAAGTTTCCAAATACTTTTGTAGGTATTATTACATTGATATGGAGGATTGGAATTAACTTGAATATTAGTGCCTGGGATAGAAATATCGTTGAATGTTACATTACTTCCCTGACAAACTTTATTGTTAAATGGACTTAAACTTGGAGTGGTATTCATTATTGCATCGGGAGCACTTTGAATATTTATTGGACCAATTGCACTTGTAGAAGAACCACAAGCGTTTGTAGAAGTTATAGACGCTTGAAATGAGTTTTGGTAAGTTACTCCATTAATGACAGAATTTGTTCCGCAAGAGACTGAATTAAAATTATGCGTCACAGAGGCAGGAGGAGGGTGATTGAACGTATATGAACCCCCATCATTAATTGCAACTGTATAGGTTGTCCCAGGAGTGTTTTGCCCTCCGGGATTGATGTTGTAAACAACATTACCTGGGTTACACAAGACTGGAACACCACCTGGAGAAATTGTTGCTGTTGGATTGGCTCCGGTGTAAAGTAATAATATTTGGGACTTGATACAAGAATTATTATTTTGCTGAACTGTGTAAGTCAGGTAAAAAGATCCTGCATTTCCATAACCGTGTTGAAAATCAAAATTGCCAATAGGAATGTTTGACCCCGTGTAAGTATTATTTGTGCCATCACCCCAATTAATGTTATGAATAGAGTTGGCATTTGTTGAACTCGTATTTGAATAAAGGCATAGTTGATCCCCGTTAAATGGACTAGCACATGAGGTAAAGTAAGTTACATTGTTAAAAGTTGAGGTTCCAAATCCGCTACCACAACCATTATCTAACTGCACATTTAAATTTGGAGAAGGATTAGAAGCCTGAATAATAANNTGATAACTTGCATCGTTGTTGCAGGTCCCCCGTTAACGCTTGAGGAAATGGTGTAAGTTCCGGGGTTTGAAAAAGTTACTATATGAGGGCCTAGTGCATTACTTGAAGATGGATTACCCCCTTGAAATGTCCAATTTATTGAGTTTATTGTTCCCGTTGCTGTACTAGTGAACAAGACTTGAGATCCTGCGCACAAAGACAAAACATTATTCGTTGCGGCAGGCGAGGTTGTAAAAGATGCAGTTTGCGATATTGCTTGTATAGAATATATAACAAAAAACAGAAAGCTAAAAAGACTTTTTTTCATACTTGATTTGATGATACAAAAATATCAAAAATAACGCAATAATTTTATCAGAAAAGCGCCCAATCAAAAAAAGCGAGTTATTCTTTTTTATTAACGAAAAATAGTTTTTGGATTTGACTTATTCTAACTATTTTGCATTTGAAAACTCACAATAAAAGTCCATTCATTACAAAAAAAAGTATGTCTAATTGACATATTTCTATTGTTTTAAATAAGTAACTTCTTATTCTTATCAATGGATTGAAATCGATGAAAATAGTATCTTTGACAAAATATTTTGAATGAAAGTTTACAACAACATCCTTGAAACCATTGGTAATACGCCTTTAGTTCGCATCAATAAATTGGCAGCTGATGTTCCTGCTCAGGTTTACGCGAAAGTAGAAACCACAAATCCAGGAAATTCAGTAAAAGACAGAATGGCGGTGAAAATGATTGAGGATGCAGAGAAAGCTGGGTTAATAAAACCGGGAGGAACCGTCATAGAAGGAACTTCAGGCAATACAGGTATGGGCTTAGCGTTGGCTTGTATCATTAAAGGCTACAAACTTATTTGCGTATTGAATGATAAACAATCCAAAGAGAAAATGGACATTCTTAGAGCGGTAGGGGCAGAGGTGGTGGTTTGTCCAACTGCAGTTGAGCCTACTGATCCAAGATCTTATTACTCTGTGTCACGCAGATTAGCTACTGAAATCCCCAATTCTTGGTATGTAAATCAGTACGATAATTTATCGAATAGACAAGCGCATTACGAACAAACAGGTCCGGAAATTTGGGAGCAAACCGAAGGAAAAGTGACGCATTTTGTTGTTGGAGTGGGAACGGGAGGTACTATTTCTGGTGTCGGAAAATATTTAAAAGAACAAAATCCGAATATTAAAATTTGGGGTATTGATACATATGGTTCAGTATTCAAAAAGTATAAAGAAACAGGAATTTTTGATGAAAACGAGATCTATCCATACATCACTGAAGGTATTGGTGAAGATATTCTTCCTGCAAATGTCGATTTTGATACGATTGATTTATTTGAAAAAGTTACCGATAAGGATGCCGCAGTTTACACGAGAAGGTTAGCCCGTGAAGAAGGAATTTTTGTTGGAAACTCTGCAGGAGCAGCGATCAAAGGATTACTTCAATTGGCTGATCAATTAACAGAAAATGATGTGGTAGTGGTGTTGTTTCACGACCATGGTAGTCGTTATGTTGGTAAGATTTTCAACGACGAATGGATGAAAGAACGCGGTTTTTTAGAGGAAGAAATTTTGACAGCAGGAGATTTAGTTGCGAAACATGCCGACAAACCCTTGGTTTCATTGTACGCAGAAGAACTGGTTTCACACGCCATTGCCAAAATGAGAAATTTTAGTATTTCACAAATACCTGTTATGAAGGATGGGACTTTTGTTGGTTCTATCGACGATAGTCATTTATATGAATTATTGGTAGATGCGCCTGAATTACGGGATGCCGCTATTTCATCGGTAATGCGTCCTGCATTTCCAGTGGTGAACGCAAATACTTCAGTTGAGCAGCTGTGTAAGCTTATTAATAAAAACACACCGGCGGTTCTCGTAGAATTAGCTGAAGGAAAGTATCATATTGTTTCTCGTTACGACGTAATTTCGGCAATGTCGTAACATGAAAGTCTTGGATCAAATGGGTCGTGAATTATACTTTTCGGCTCCTCCAAAGAGAATTATTTCACTTGTACCATCAATTAGTGAATTTATCATTGATATTGGGTTAGGTGATCAATTAGTTGGTATTACGAAGTTTTGTATTCATCCTAAAGAAGATATAGATCAAAAAACAAAAGTAGGTGGCACAAAAAACTTGAATCTGAGTAACATTCGTTTGTTAAAACCCGATTTAATTATAGGGAATAAAGAAGAAAACGTTAAAGAACAGATTGAAGAGCTGGCAAGCGAATTCCCTGTTTGGATGAGTGATTGCAACACGTTCAATGAAGCTATCGACATGATGCGTGTTCTCGGAGAAATTTCACACAAAAAAATAGAAGTTGAGCAATTGATTTTTGAAATTAAATCATCCTTCAGTAATCTGAATATTGGTCAAGGAAAGAGCTTCCTCTATTTTATTTGGAACGACCCCATGTACCTCGCCGGAAGAGGTACCTTTATTCATTCTATGTTAGAAAAAATCGGATTTAATAATGCCTGTGAAGAGGAACGTTATCCAGAATGGAAAGGTCAACTTCCAGATGTTGTTTTTTTAAGCTCTGAACCTTTCCCATTTAAAGAAAGTCATATGGAACATTTTGCTCGTTTATTCCCGAAAGCGCACATTAAATTAGTGGATGGAGAAATGTGTTCTTGGTACGGAAGTAGAATGAAGTTGGCGGCAAGTTATTTTAAAAATTTCAACAATAGTCAATAAATATTTATAATTTCAAATTAATAAAACCTTTTATGAAAATCTATTTTGTTATTGTTTTTGGGATAATTATCGCGTCATCTTGTGTTAAGGAAAAGAAACCTACAATTTACACACAACCCCCAATTTCTTCGAATATTTTCAGTGACAGTGCTATTATTGTAAGTTCTATTACACAAAATCAAAATATAGTGATAACCTCTAAAGGCGTTGTATGGTCTACATCTCCGAATCCAGATGCCTACTATTTTTACACTGGAATTACCACTGATGGTTTTGGTACGGGTACTTTTGAAAGTCATTTATCTGGATTAGCTCCGAATACAACATATTATGCAAAAGCATATGCTGTTTTGAAGTCAGGAATTACTGTCTATGGAAATGAAATAACGTTTACTACATTATCTCTTTCTAATGGTCCAGGAATATTAAATCCGAATTATATTTATGGTTCTGTAACAGATCAAGAAGGAAATTCCTACGCCACTATTATCA
>DORI01000202.1:0-1061 GCA_003512365.1 Crocinitomicaceae bacterium
TGGAATGCATAAAACAAAAAATTTGCAGGACAATTATATGGGTTCTGGAAAACTTCTAAAAAGAGCAATACAAAAATATGGTGAAGAAAATTTTATTAAAGAAATTTTATTTATATTTGATACCGCTGAAGAAATGTTTTCTAAAGAAAAAGAAATAGTAAACCAATTATTCATTGAATCAAGTAATACATACAATATAATGGAAGGTGGATGTGGAGGTTATTCATATATAAATGAATCTGGTAAAAATTTGTATGGTCAAAATGGTGATATTAATCACGGAGGAAAAAATTTATTAACTGGTAATAAAATAAAAGAATTTTTGATAGAACACGGCTTATTTGATAAGTATAAAGAAAAATTATCATCATCTTTAAAAGAAAAATGGAAACGAGATGGTTTTCATTGGACCGGTAGAAAACATAAAGATGAATCAAAAAAGAAAATGAGCGCAGATAGAAAAGGCAAATATACCGGTAAAGATAATTCAAATTATGGAAATTGCTGGGTTTATTCAGATTTAGAATCAAAAAACAAAACCATAAAAAAATCAGAATTAAATGAATATATAAACAATGGATGGAAATCTGGTAGAAAAATGAAATTTCACAAGAACGTTTAATAATAATTTTTAATTTTCAATTCCAGAGTAGCTCAATGGTAGAGCATGCGGCTGTGGGCCATAAAGTATTATTTAATAGAGAGTGCAAATCTCACAAGGCCAAAGTTAACCGCAGGGTTGGGGGTTCGAAACCCTCCTCTGGAGCTTTTTTAATGGGTTATTATACTACTAAAGACGTAGCTCTGACTGTAAATCAGAAGGCTTAACAGCCTGGGTAGGAGCATTACCTACATAACCCACCATTTTAGATTGTGTGTAGTTCAGAGGTAGATCAGTGCTCACTATGATGGTAAATGACACCGTAAAAGTGTGAATAAGCACGGGCCGTTGGTTCGATTCCAACCACGCAATCAGAATTTGACAGGTGCTAGTGCGCAGGGCGTGGTAAAGGAGCGGGCGACTCTGTTCCGAAAAGGTTCGATTCCTTTGACTTGTCAAT
>DORI01000202.1:1137-2906 GCA_003512365.1 Crocinitomicaceae bacterium
CCATTTTTTAAGAAAGTTGTTGACGGAACTAAATAATGTGTTAAGATGTTTATAGTTCATTGACAGTAGTAGATACAATTTTAATGGATGTGTAACTCAACTGGATCAGAGTATTCGGCTCTTACCCGAAAGGTTGTGGGTTCAAATCCCACCGCATCCACCAATTTATGATGGTCTAGTAGATCAACGCAAGATCGGGCGAAATTTAAACGCAGGGCTGCTGGATACGGTAATCAATCCGAAACGAAAGCAGTGAATGTATGGTTAAAGTCCATACCTAGATCACCAATTTATGGAGTCAAAGCCACAATAGACGGGCAGCCGGCTTTTAACCGGAATATTCGTGTGGGAGCATTACCCACTGGCTCCACCAATTTAATGGGTAACTGGCCCCATAAGTGACTGCCGACCGGTACAATCGGTAAAACACAGAGACGGCGTGGAGAGCACAGCACCAATTTTGGCCATATAAAGTAATAGTAACCTAACCCTCTGTCTAAGGGAAGTCCGGGGAGCGTAACCCCGTATGGCCGCCATTTTAATTGACCGTTAATTCAATAGCAGAATAGACGACTGATAATCGTCCTACGCCGGAGCGTAACCGGCACGGTCAACCAATTTATATAACGGGGTGGTAGCTCAATTCGGGAGAGCGTCTGTTTTACACACAGAAGGTCAGGAGTTCGAATCTCCTCTACCCTACCATTTTAACGCACTCGTAGCTCAATTGTATAGAGCAACTCGTTTCTACCGAGAAGGTTGGGGGTTAGAGTCCCTCCGGGTGTGCCATTTTTGCCTTCATAGTATAAAAGTATTACACATCATTGGTAATGATGAAACACAGGGGCGGTACCTGTTGGAGGCTCCATTTTAAAAATATATTTACGTGTGAGGGTATTATATATATAATAAAATAAATTTATGGAATCTACAAATATCCCCCAAATGTTTTCGGCCTTTAACAAAAAGGTGTTATATGTTATAATTGCTGTAATAGTGTTAATAACTTTTGGATTATGTGCATTATTTAGCTCATTAAATAAAGACAATAAAGTTTTGTCTAAAAAAGTTGCTAATCAGGCTGAGATTGTTGTAAATCAAAGTTTATTAATTACCAATTTAAATCAAAAAAATGTGGAAATGACTTCATTATTGAAGAGTTACGATAACAAATTGAGTATATTGCATACCAATTTGACTCAGTTACAGAATATTACTGAGAAGTTAAAATTATCATCTGATGAAAAAGACATAAAGATTAAAGATTTGACCCAAGAAAAATCTGCGCTTGAATCTGATTTAAAATCATTGCGTAATACGCTTGTAAAAATGACTAAAGAGATCGTAGATTTGAGCGATGAACTTAAAGTTGCAAAGACTGATAAAGATCAAAATGAGCTTGTGGCTAAGATTGAAGAGCTTACAAAAGAAAGAGATTTCTTGAAGAACAAGATTGTTGAGTATGAAAAAATTATAGAGGAATTGAAGAGAGAAAATGCACTTTTGGCTCAAAATTTGAGACAAAATATGAAAAAAAGTGGTTATGAATTTAAAAACAAATTGGGTGAGTGGCCAAAAGGTGCGGAAGTTTTGATGAAAATTTCAAATCAGCGCTCAAATAATTTATCAAAAGAAATTAATCAAGTAGATGAATCAAAACAAGAGGAAAAACCTAAAAAAGTGGGTTTTTGGAAGCGTATTTTTGGTTCAAATGATACTGAATGATTTAACGCCTATATAGCTTAAAAGGTAAAGCATCAATTTCGTAA
>DORI01000139.1 GCA_003512365.1 Crocinitomicaceae bacterium
CAACAAGAACCTTTTTTAAAAACAGAAACAAGCGAGGTGTTACCGAGCTTTACGAGTACGAATCTAACTGAAGAAGTATTAACATCTAGTGCTGATGATATCTCTTCAGAAACTGTTGTTTCAGATGTTGTAAGCGAAGAAGTTCTTTCTTTGAGTGAACCAATTCAGCCGGTAGTTGAATCTTCTTCAGAAGAGAAGATTTCTTATGATTTATTCGGAAGTACTGAGGAAAATACAGATACAACGGATACAACTCCTATTTGGAATGAAACATTGATTAATGAAACACCAGAAACAACTTGGAATAATGAATATTCTGAGGAGGAAATTGAGCCAACAGCAGAGTTAGAAGATACAACTGAAGCTTTTACTTGGGAAATGACAAGTGAAATTAATGAAGATACAGTATCATCGACAGAAGTGCCTTTAGCGTCAGAACAAAACGTAGTGCGACATATGTTGGAGGATGATAGAGTTTCTCCAGTCTCTACTGAAGAGGTAAAACGTACTATCAGTGCAGAAGAATTGCAACAAAGAACACAAGAGCGCGTGTCTCGAATTCAAGAATATACTGCAAAATTGAAAAAAGCAGATGGTATTAATGAATTCGAAAAAGAACCAGCGTTTGTGAGGAGAAATATTAACTTAAATTCAACTACACCAAGTTCTGAAGAGAATTTTTCAAGATTTGGTTTAGCCGATGATGGTACAGGTCAATTTTCACTCAGAAATAATAACTTCTTACACGATAACGTAGATTAAAATGAGTTTTTCAGCGAAAATTAACGACGCTATTAAACTGGCAATGTTGGCGAAGGAGAAAGAAAGACTTGCTGCTTTGCGTGATATCAAATCTAAATTGTTGTTGGAAGCAACCTCGGGTGCTGGTGGTGAAGTCAGTGATGAAGCGGCAATAAAAATTTGCCTGAAATTGCACAAACAAAGGATGGAAACCTATGATTTGTATGTTGCACAGGGAAGAGAGGATTTAGCTGCAGATGAAATTTTTCAGGCCAAAGTGATAGAAGAATACCTTCCAAAAATGATGAGCAATGAAGAAATTCAGCAAGAAGTTTTGAAGGCAATTCAAGAGTCTGGTGCTGATGGTCCACAACAAATGGGAAAGGTAATGGGTATTTTAACTCCACGATTAGCAGGCAAGGCAGATGGAAAGATTGTAGCGCAACTCGTTAAAGAAGCATTAAACAAATAAACAAACAACAATCACATAACGGAAACGCACTGAAAGGTGCGTTTTTTTTATCTTTGAAAAATGAAGTTGAGTCAGGTTAAAAAAGAAATGGTTGAAGTAATAAAAAGTTATAATTCGAAAGGATGGTCTCCTGCTACTTCTACGAATTATTCTTTCAAAGATGAAACTGGACAAATTTGGGTTACTAAATCTGGAATTGATAAATCAATTATTTCTGTTGAGGATTTTATTACTGTTTCTGATCATGGAGAGTCTGTAGGTGAGTATTCAAATGTTAAGCCCTCTGCCGAAACACTTATTCATTGTGTGCTATACGAACTTTTTCCGGAAACAAAGTTTATTCTTCACAGCCATGGCCCATTTCCAGTTTTGGTTTCAATAAAATTGCAAAATGAATTTTCCGTTGAAGGATATGAAATTCAGAAAGGCTTTCCCGAGGTTTCTTCGCATGTGACAAAAACGGTTATTCCTGTTATTTCAAACAACCAAGACATGACATATTTTAAACAAGAACTGTCTTATCGAAAATCGCAATTAAATAACAAGTGCTTTATTATAAAAAAACACGGGACCTATGCATGGGGAACCACACTTTTTGAAGCAAAAAGACATTTGGAAACTTTGGATTATCTTTGTCAATGTGAATTCTTAAATACAAAGTAATGGCTGTATTATCAATACCAGAGAAAGACTTTCAAACTAGAAATGTAAAAGAAATTCGGAGTTTTTTTGAAGCTCGTGGAATATTCTTCGACCAATGGACTTGCGAGGTAGTATTTGAAGATTCAGCAACACAAGAAGATATATTAAGTGCATATGAAAAGGACTTAGTGCCCTTCATGAAGCATGGTGGTTACCAAACTGCAGATGTTATTTCAATACATTCCTCTATTGAAAACTATGAGGCTATTCGCGCGAAATTTTTAGCTGAGCATATTCATACAGAAGATGAAATTCGTTTTTTTGTCGATGGTCAGGGTTTATTCTGGNNGATTTTTTTGTGGATGGGAAAGGTTTATTTTGGTTCCACCTAGAGGGAGAACCTATTTTTAATTTGCTTTGCGAAAAAGGCGATTTAATATCCGTTCCAGAAGGGACAAAACATTGGTTTGACGCCGGAGAAACAAATCCTTTTGTTAAAGCCATTCGCATATTTATAGACATGAGTGGATGGGTACCGCATTATACGGACTCTCAAATTGAAAAGTCTTTTGCTGATTTTAAAATGCCCTAAATGAGTTTTCGTTGTCAATTTGTGCTTTCAGATATAGAAGGAACTACATCCTCTGTTTCTTATGTATATGACATACTTTTTCCATACTTTAGAAATCACATTGGTGAAATCACTCAGTTTGCGCATCTTTCCGAAGTTAAAGAATCATTTGCCCAGGTGATTAATCTTTGCCAACAAGAGGAAGGAGTTGTTCTTACGACAAGCGAGGAGGTGATTCAAAAATTACTTCAATGGAGTAGAGAGGATAGGAAAATTACACCTTTGAAAACTCTTCAAGGGATTATATGGGATAAGGGTTATCAATTAGGTGAATTGAAAGGTCACGTTTACGATGATGTAGCATTCAACCTTGAAAAATGGGTTTTGAACGGATTAAATGTCGGAATATATTCATCTGGATCCGTTAACGCGCAAAAGCTCATTTTTAAATATTCAGTAGCTGGAGATTTAACCAAATGGTTTTCTCATTATTTTGATACGAATATTGGGCAAAAAAGAAGTGAAGAATCTTATTTGAAAATCGCTTCTCGAATTGGACTTGATCCTAGAGATATTGTTTTCCTATCAGATATTCAGGAAGAAATAGATGCGGCTAGTGCGGCTGGTTTGAAGACAATACATGTTTTGAGAGAACCGGAAATGAGTAGTAATTCAATCTATAGAGCCAAAGACTTCAATGAAGTGAATTACTTGCTTCACCAAATTTAAATTGATTCAAAGACAATTATTCCTTAGGAATAACGAAAACTTTTAAATGTAGTCGTTCTATTTTTTTTCGAGTATTTGTTCTCAACGTAATCAGTCTATCCTGATAGAAATACTTACCAGAAGTATTGAAATAGACTTCAATTTTACTTGTTTTTCCCGGTTCAATTGGCGACGTTGGCAACTCCACTTCTGTGCAGGAACATTCCGTTTCAGATGAGTATATAATTAGCGGTGCCTTTCCTTTATTCGTAACTAAATAGGTGTAATGAATTATTTTACCTTCTGTAGTTTTAGGAAATTTAGCGGTACGATAAGGAACAGAAAAAACCGCCATCTGTGCGTACACAGTGGCGGTGATAAAAAGTGAAGCGGCTAATAGCCTGTTCTTCAATTTTATTAATTATTTGTTGGAGCTCCAGAATTGTTTACTGGCGTACCGTTTTCCGGCGCAGGACCAACCTCTCCTTTGATTCTAAGTACAGAAATACCACCTTCCACATTTACAGCGTTAGAATTGATAGTTACTGATTTATTAATTGGACCTGGTCTTTTTGTGTCGTATTTAACACGGATTGATCCTTTAGCACCTGGAGCAATAGGTTCTTTCGGCCACTCAGGAACGGTACAACCACAAGATCCTTTTGCATTTGAAATAATCAAAGGTTGATCACCTGTATTTTTGAATTCGAAAGTACAATAAGGCTCACCATCGTATTTAATATTTCCATAATCGTGAGTTTCTTTACTAAATTCAATTTTTGCGCCAGCTTGAACTGCTGTGTTTTGAGCATTTACGTTAACCATTGCGACTAATAAAAATGCAAAAGAGAAGAATAATTTTTTCATGACATTAAGTTTTTCAATTGTTTGAATCAAAGATAATACCTTAAATCCATTCAATGTTTTTTTTAACACTTCGTTAACAAGCACTATTCGTCTCTCTTTAACCAACCTTTACGAATGAAATAAAAGAGAAGAATTAAAGAGAGTAAGATCATTAGTCCAACGACTGTATAATATCCGTATGGATAGTCTAATTCAGGCATGTACTTAAAGTTCATTCCATAAACACCGACAATAAATGTAAGAGGAATGAAAATGGACGAGACAACTGTAAGAAATTTCATGATTTCATTCATTCTTTGGCCTTGAGCCGCGTAATATAAATTCGAAATACCTTCAATAATCTGTTTGTTTGCATCAATTTCTTCTAGGATACTCGCACAAGATTTCTGTAAGTTTTGAAAATAGCGAGCGTTGTCTTTTTCGATAAATTTACTATCCGAGGATAAAAGTTCATTGCTTATTTCTCGCATAGGTAAAACAATTTTTCTCAAAGAAATGAGCTTTCTTTTCTCGTTTTCTAATTCTCTAAATAATTGCTTGCTTTGATATTTTAAAATTTGACCGTCTATAGCTTCAATATTTTTGGTACAATCGGAAAGCACCTCGAAATAGTTGTCAATAATTGATTCCAACATTCTGTAAAGTAAGAAATCAGGACCCTTGGTTCTAATTTTTCCGCGAGCTTTTTCAATTCTATCGCGAACATCGGTGAAGTGATCTGAAGATTTATCTTGATATGAAATGAGGTAGTTTTCATTTAAAATAAAACTTATTTTATCTTCAATTAAGCTATTGTCATTAAGTTCGTTCGGTAAAAGCGATTTTACCGAAAAAAAAAGGAAAGTTGGATATTCTTCAACTTTTGGACGTCTTGTGGGGGTATAGAGGGCTTCAATAACCAACTTATCAATGCCAAGTTTCTTGGCTAATTGTTCAATGGCATCCTTATCCTCTAATCCATGATAATTCAACCAATACACATGGTCGGTATCGATATCACCTTCCAAAAAATTATCTGAAAAATAATGACTTGAATCTTTTTTAATAGCAAAAAATGCAGCGTTATATTGATATAATTGGCAATTACTCATGAGATTCTTGATGTGCAGATTTACCAAATGCGCAACCATCACAAGGCGGTTGTTTTTTGATGAATTTAGAGTGAAATAAATAAGCTAGATAAGAAATAGCTATTGAAACAAAAAATATCACAATAACTAATTGTATCATAATTCCAACTGTTTTTCCCAAAACTCATTGAGAAGAACCACAAGTTTTCTGGACATATTATTATAGAATCGTTTGGTTCTATAGCCACCAATCCAATTAACCCCGCGAATAGCATTAGTCACGAAAATTTCATCTGCAGCTAAAAGGTTTTGAGGTAATATAGCACATTCATAGACCTTAATACCATTCGCCAGTGCTAAATTGATAATTTGCATGCGCATTGTACCTGCCAAACAACCTTCGTCTAATCCTGGAGTGTATAAAACTCCATTGCTAACAACAAATACATTACAAGAGGAAGTTTCCAATATGTTTCCCCTGTCATTTGATAAAAACAAATCGTCAAGCCCTTTTTCTTGTGCAGATAATGCGGCCATTACGTATGTTAATCCTGCCTTTGTTTTGTAGTTTGAAAGAAAATTCTTTTGAAGTTTAATATCCTGATAAATATCAATTTCAAGTCCCTTGGCATTTAATTCAAAATGATTCACATCATAAGGATATACCTCAATGTAATAGGTACATTCATTAGAATCAGGTAGATATGCTCCACCGGTCACTCTGTCAAGAGATAGACGACAACGACCACCTTCTTTTATTGCTGATCTGTATAGTAATTCTTTAATTTTCTCCTCAAAAAAATTAGTGTTGAAAAAACTAGGAGTGCGCATTTTAATTGCCTTTGCCCCTTCTAATAAACGCTTAATATGGTTCTCCATATTTAGAGGCTTACCAGCAATTACTCGAATACTCTCAAAGACACCATCCCCGTATAAGTGTCCTCTGTTACCCGGATGAATCGTAGGGGCATCTGCAGGTAATATTGTTCCGTTATTGTTGACGAATGATATTGCCATTAAAAAATCAGTTCAAAAAAGGTTATCAATTTATTGGGCTCTAACAAAGTTACGTAAAGAATTCCGAAAAGAGCTCCTCCAATATGTGCCTCGTGTGCAATTCCTGTATTTCCTTTTCGCATTGCCAAATATTCAATTAACAGGTAAACAGGACCGAAAACGAAAGCCGGTATAGGTACAGGAATAAATAACAAACCCAGTTTCATGGTTGGATGCCAAAAAATAGCAGCAAAAATTACTGCTGAAACAGCCCCTGAAGCCCCTAAACTTTGGTAAAACACATTGTCTTGATTTTTGTAATACAAATAACCTGTAGCAAAGATTCCACCGAAAAAATAAAGTATGGCAATATGAAGGGCACCATCTTCCGGACCAAATTGATAACTCCATTGATATTCTAGAAATGATCCCAAAAAATAAACCGAAAGCATGTTGAATGCAAGGTGCTGGAAATCAGCATGTATGAATATATGAGAAATAACTCTATATGTTTCATTTTTCCGTTTCATTCGGTAAGGAAAAAATGTCAATTTACTTTTCCAAGTTTCTGAATTAAAACAAATGACCGAAATTACAATGGTCAATATCATTAGTAATAAAATAATACTCAATCCTTTGGAGGCGATGAACATATTTTACTAAATTAACCAAATATTTAAGAGAGGTGACAAGATTTTTATTTTTACTGTTAACGCTACTGCTTTATAGTAGTTGCAATAGTGAGGAAAATGCTAAAGAAATTGAGCATGTAGATAAGTCGTTCCTAAATGACCCCTCAATTTCTGATAAAGAAAAGTTTTCAAGGGCACTTGATCCAAGTTTTTTAAAATCATTAGGACTCGACGATAAACAGAAAGATGCTGTTTTAACTTTTTACAAAGAAAACGCTTTTAAGTTTAAAAATTATGTGAAAGATTCTATTACCAAGTTTGGCTCAACAGTCGAAAAATGTCTATCGGAACCTTTGCAATTTGGTGTGCCCAAGAGTCGATTGATCGAGCTGAAAAAAAACAACCATTGGATAGAAAAAGAAATTTTAATGACTTCTAATCTGTTGAGTATGGTTGGAGTTTTAAAAAACGGATTACTTGATTTTGAGCAAAAGAAATTGAAGGAATTAATTCCTTTGGATGGAAAAGAATTCTACAGTCAACTAAAGCAATTAGATACCATTCCATTATCAAAACTTATTATAAAACAGGGCTCAATTGATACCAACTATCAATACCTAGCCCAACATCTTTATGATTTTTGTCAAAACTACCCATTGGACACCCATACTTATTCATTGAAATCAAAAAAAGAAGACACGTTGAATTTCGAAAAAAATATTAAGTCATGTCTTGTGTCTAAAGGATTTCTGAACAATAAAGCGACAGATCTCGAATTTAAAAAAGCAATAAAAAAATTTAAATTGTATTGTGGCTTCAATGAAGACAGTAATATCGATGACGCCACGTTACAAGCTTTAAATGAAAGCACTTACACAAAGGTTGTTCGAGCATCAATAGCACTGGATAAAATGAGGCAAAGACCAGCCAATGAAAAGAAATTTGTTCGTGTGAATTTGCCTTCATTTGAGTTGTTTTATGTTGCTGATGACACTTTGAGAAGTCGAAATCGAATAATTATTGGAAAAACAACTAACCAAACACCGGAATTAGAGGCGACGATAAATAGAATTGTTTGCTATCCTTTTTGGAAAGTCCCACAATCCATAGCAGATAAAGAAATATTGCCGGCAGTTAAAGCAAATTCAAACTACCTTTCGAAAAATCATTACCGAATTTATAGAGGAAAAACTGAAATAAATCCGAGCAGTGTTTCTTGGAAAAAATACAGTAAGAATTTCCCATATACTGTTATTCAAGACCCTGGCCCACATAACAGCTTGGGAATCATTAAACTTGAATTTTACAATTCATACAATGTTTATGTGCATGATACACCGTCTAAATCATTATTTAAACGAGGGTATAGGAGTTTTTCTCATGGATGTATGCGGTGCGAAAATCCAGTAGAATTGGCGAAAACAATTTTAGATTATGATTCGATTCGTCCTAAAAATAGAAATATTTTCGTCAGGGACTCCATTGATAGTATCTTACATAGAGAAATAAACTTCAGTATTCCGCTTAAAAAGTCGATACCAATTTTCGTTGAATACATAACAGTTAGTGCAACAAAAGAGTTTTTGTACTTTCATCTTGACCTATACAAGAGAGAGGAAGAATATGTAAAGTTATTAATAGGAGGATAAAAAGTTTACGTAATTTTGTGATATGGTTATTATTTCTCCTTCTGTACTATCCTGTGATTTTGGCAACATTCAAAGAGATGTTGAGATGTTAGATTCTTCGAATGCAGAATGGATTCACATCGATGTAATGGATGGAGTTTTTGTACCTAATATTTCATTTGGTTTTCCAGTTCTCTCAGCTATTCGTAAGCACACTTCGAAAGTTTTAGATGTGCACCTTATGATAGCTAACCCAGATCATTACTTGGCGGATTTTTGTAAAGCGGGAGCAAATATCTTAACAGTACATTATGAGGCGTGTACTCATTTGCATAGAACAATTTCAGAGATTAAGCGCTTAGGAATGAAAGCAGGTGTGGCATTAAATCCACATACGCCAATCGATGTATTGGAAGAAATAATATCAGAGCTTGATTTGGTTTTAATTATGTCAGTTAACCCTGGGTTTGGTGGTCAGAAATTTATTTCCTCTGCTTCCGATAAAGTGAGAAAAATCAAGGAATTAATTAATCGTGAAAATTCTAAAGCCTTAATCGAGGTAGATGGTGGTGTAAATTTAGAGACAGGAAAACTTCTTGTTCAGGCAGGAGCGGATGCCCTAGTTGCGGGTAGTTTTGTGTTTAGTTCCTCTTCGCCAACAGATACCATTCAGTCTTTGTGTGAATTGTAGTAACTTTTTATTTCAGCGTGCGTTTGTATGTTCATGAAACTAATTTTCTTCACTTTTTTAGTTTTACTTTCCTCTAATTTCTTTTCACAAGATTTAGCAGAGAAAGAAAGTGAACTCAATAAATCGTTGCTTCTTCTCAGGGGGGCAACAACCGACGAGGAAATGACTGAACTTAATGCAAAATTTAAAGTGAAAATGTTAGACTTTCTTAAAAATGAGGGAGCACTGGCCCACAAATTTAATTCGTGTAAAACTATCTCAGTATTAGATAGCCCTGATGGTCTTATAAGATTGATTACCTGGAATATTGATAAAACAGATTTAATTGTTTTTCTTACTTCCGTAGTTACTGTTCTAGGAATTGCATTTTTTGCACAATGGTCTATTTTGAGCAATATAACAGCAAGTTTAATTTTATTTTTTAATCACCCTTTGAAAATTGGCCACTACATAAGGGTTATGGATAAAGAATTTGATGTGGAAGGCGAATTACAGGACGTTTCCTTTTTTTTCATTTATATCAAGACGGAAGAAGGTGCATTGATAACAATCCCAACATCGGCTGTATTAAATAAAACAATCCTAACGAATGCTACGGCTTCTAAAAAATTTAAGAGACCGGATAACAAATAAAATACTTTTCGACAGGTTGAGCTAAAGCTGAAATATTGAGGTTGTCTGAAGCTTTCGTTAAGTCAATGATCTCGCCACTTTTCATTAACATATTGATATTTTGTTTGTGCTGATTGTATGCTTTGTTAGTTAAAATATCAGTATAGACAAAATAATTAACCTCATCGTCCTTCAATCCAAAAGCCGAACGCACCATTTCTTTTTCTAGATTTAAACGATCTTCACTAAACGGTTCACGGGAAATTTCAATTTTAAAAAGTTTTCGATTTACTATAGCCGATGACAAAGTCGAAAGTATTTTATCTTGATGGTATTGCCACACCTTTATTGCTCCAAGAATATCATAATCATCCAAATTGGCGAAATGCATTAAAACATTCGGATTTTCCAGAAAATCAGTTTCTTTAATCTCCTTTGTAAGAAAAAAGTTAAGTGCCGGGCTAGCAAAAAGAGATTCACCTTTCAACGCTAGTTCTTTTGCTCTTCTCAAGGCATGTATAAGCATATATTCTCCAGCCACAACAGTTTTGTGCAAGTAGACTTGCCAATACATTAATCTTCTGGCAACAATAAATTTCTCAATGGAATAAATACCTTTTTCTTCTAACACAAGGTTACCATTGTGAACATTAAGCATTTCAATCAACCTATCTGTTCCGATAATCCCTTCACTAACACCAGAATAAAAACTATCTCTATTCAAATAATCCAATCGATCCATGTCTAATTGACTTGAAACTAATTGATGTAAAAACGGTTTGCCATATTTGTTTTGGAAAATCAATAGTGCACGCTTCATGTCATCACCAAACTCCTCTGAAAGTTTTTGGATGAAAAAGCTGCTAATTTTTTCGTGACTTACCCCATTCACAATGTCGTATTCCAAGGCATGACTGAATGGACCATGGCCAATATCGTGTAATAAAATTGCCAATAAAACTGCTCTTTCCTCCTCTTTGGTAATCTCATGCCCCTTTCTCCGTATTCCTTGAATTGCTTGTGACATCATGATGTCACAA
>DORI01000175.1:0-277 GCA_003512365.1 Crocinitomicaceae bacterium
TTCTTGATGATGAAGCCAAACAAATAGGTGCCGTTAACACTATCGCCTTTTCGGCTAACGATAAAATTGGTTTTAATACAGACGCATTAGGGTTTAAACAATCTATAAAACCATTTCTTACCTTTCATCACGAACGGGCATTGATAATTGGTACGGGTGGTGCCTCAAAGGCTATTGCTTGGACTCTCCAGAAAATAGGGATTGATGTACTTTATATTTCGCGCAACCCAACAGGAAAATTAAAAACATTTTCATTTTCGGATATAAATCATCATAT
>DORI01000175.1:292-16906 GCA_003512365.1 Crocinitomicaceae bacterium
TTGTAAGTTGATTGTCAATTGTTCGCCAATTGGGATGTATCCGAATGTTTTAGAAACTTTTGAATTCCCTTATGACAGTTTATCGGATGATCACCTCGTGATTGATTTAATTTATAATCCTGAAGAAACTAATTTTCTACGAGAAGCAAAAAAACGAGGAGCTTGCACGATGAATGGTGAAAGCATGTTGAAACATCAAGCCCTGGCGAGCTGGGATATTTGGCAGAGAATTAGAAAGGATTCCTAGTTCGATAAGTACAGAGAACTATTATTGTGCGAATATTTGAAATCAGTTTTCTTTAGAAATGATGGATGAAATTTATATTTTTGATCTATGGATGTCAAAGAGATTATAAAAAAAATTAAGGCAGGAGACCTAGGTAAAGTTTACTTACTTCATGGGGAAGAACCTTATTATATAGATCTTGTTTGCGACGCAATAATTCAACATGCTATTCCCGAACATGAGCGCGACTTTAACCAAACCATTTTATATGGAAAAGACGCCGAATTGTTATCGCTTTTAAGTGAATTAAAATCCTATCCGATGATGGCCGAACGTCGCGTTGTTGTGTTGAAAGAAGCTCAAGATTTCAAACAACTTGACGACCTCGAATCTTATTTTGAACAGCCTAATGATTCCACCATTTTTGTTATCTGTCATAAATACAAGTCTATCGATGCTAGGAAAAAAATAGTTAAAGCTGCGCAAAAAGAAGGGATACTTTTAAAATCGGAAAAAGTTAGGGAATATCAACTTTCCGAATGGATTCAACGCTATGTGAAAGGAATAGGCTATGATATAACCTCCAAAGCTGCGATGTTATTAGCTGAGTTTTTAGGAAATGATTTAAGCCGAATTGTCAATGAATTAGAGAAATTGTCAATTATAATTGAAAAAGGCACCACCATTAACGACATCCATGTGGAGGAAAATATAGGAATTTCCAAAGATTACAATGCCTTTGAGTTGACAAACGCAGTAGCAAAAAAAGATTCAGTTAAGGCGATGAAAATTGTACAATATTTTGAATATAACCCAAAAGCCTTTGAGTTTCCTAATGTGGTTTCTGCACTTTTTAAGCATTTTTCTCAGTTGATGCGGATTCATTTTTTTCCTGTTAAAACAAAAGATGCACTGGCCCAACAATTGGGATTACATCAATTTGTGGTGGGAGAATTGCTCATTTCAAAAAATCTTTACGACCCTAAGAAGATTGCATCTGTTGTGGCACTCCTTCATGAATACGATTTAAAATCTAAAGGAGTAGGAAGTGCAAACACAACAAGTCCAGAGCTTTTGAGAGAACTTGTTTTTCAAATTATACATTAATGGCGCAGTTTTACATTCCCAATCTTTCGGAAAATGACAAAGTTATTGAGTTAAACGAAGAAGAATCTAAGCATAGTGTTCGTGTTTTACGCTTAGGTATAGGCGATACTTTAACTTTATTAAACGGAAAGGGTTTGAGTGCACATGGAAAAATTGTGGATGCACATCCAAAAAAGTGTAAAGTTCAAGTAGATTCATATAACGTTCACGCAAAAACTAAGGAAATTCATATTGCTGTTTGCCCAACAAAGAGTATAGATCGTATCGAATGGTTTGTTGAAAAAGCAGTGGAATTAGGACTCACAAAACTAACATTCCTCCTTTCTAAAAACAGCGAGCGAACCCAAATCAAAATGGAAAGATTGGAGAAAATTGCAGTTGCGGCTATGAAACAGTCAAAGCGTTTTTATCTTCCGGAAATTGAATGGAGCAAAGATGTAAGTTCTTTTGTTTCAGAATATCAAAATGGGTTCATTGCTCATTGCTATCCGGGTGATAAAGTTTCGTCGGAATCAGACAATCTTGATAACCCTATTTTGATTGGTCCAGAGGGTGATTTTACCGTCGAAGAAGTTGAAATTGCTCTCAAAAATGGTTATCGTGGACTCGATTTAGGTGAATTTCGATTGAGAACCGAAACGGCAGCACTTACTGCGGTTTTTTGTTTGCGTAAATAAACAATACGCCACTATAATTGTTAGGTCTTTATTGCGTAATTTTGCAGCGCTTTTTTTAATACAAAAAAATGATTCAAACAGATATTATTATAATTGGAGCGGGTCCTGTGGGCTTATTCACAGTTTTTGAAGCCGGTTTACTAAAGCTTCGATGTCATTTAATAGATTCACTTCCCCAACCTGGAGGTCAGTGTTCGGAGATCTATCCCAAAAAGCCAATTTATGATATCCCTGGTTTCCCGGAAATTTTAGCTGGAGATTTAGTGGACAACTTAATGAAGCAAGCTGAGCCATTCAAACCAGGTTTTACCTTAGGAGAAGCGGCAAATACCATTGAAAAGAATGCGGATGGTAAATTTGTGGTTACTACGGTTAAAGGAACAAAACATGAAGCTCCAATCGTGATTATTGCGGGAGGACTGGGTGTTTTTGAACCGAGAAAACCACCAATTGAAAATATTGTAGATTTTGAAGATAAAGGCGTCGAATATATTATTAAAGATCCTGCGTTTTATCAAGACAAAAAGTGTGTAATTGCTGGAGGTGGAGATTCCGCGTTAGACTGGTCGATTTTTTTAGCAGAAAACAACATTGCGAAGGAAGTAGTATTGGTACACAGAAGCAGTTCGTTTAGAGGGCATTTAGACTCTGTCCAAAAGGTAATCAACATGGCGGATGAAGGAAAAATCAAATTAGTTACGGAAGCAGAAGTAACCGGTCTCTCAGGAAATGGAAAGTTAAATGCTGTCCATATCACACATCAGGTAAATGGAGAAATGGTTCATGAAACCGATCACTTTATTCCATTGTTTGGTTTAAAACCGAGCCTTGGACCAATTGCTGATTGGGGATTAGAAATAGAAAAGAGTGCTATAAAAGTTGATACGCTAGACTACTCAACAAATATTCCAGGAATTTATGCTGTAGGGGATGTAAATACCTATGAAAACAAACTCAAGCTTATCCTTTGTGGTTTCCATGAAGGAACCTTAGCAGTACAGTCAGCATTTGCTAGAATTCACCCAGAAAAGAAAAATGTATTGAAGTATACCACCGTCAACGGAGTTCAAGGGTTTTAAGTTCAAGATTTTCATTAGTTTTGATACATGAGTCGTAAGACGATTTATGCCGTAGTCATTTTAGGGTTACTTTCGTTGACCAGCATTCTTGTTGTTCAATTGATTTGGGTAAAGAAAACACTTGAAATCCAAGAAAACGACATTGCTATTCAGAATAAAGAAGACAGTTTAAATGCTCGAGATTTTAACTACAACACTGTACGCGCATTACAGAATGTTGCCAAAACGATTCAAACGAATGCCAAAGATCCAATTGATTTGTACGGCGCCGTGAAAAAAATAAACGAAAATCAGTATACGGTAGACATCACGGAAGAACTTCAGCCTTACTATTTAGAGACTTTACTCAAAAAGTCTTTTTATGCGCAAAACATCGACCAAGATTTCGTCTATGGAATATACGACTGTTTTCTTGACACGATTTACCTAAGTAAACTCATCGAATTTAAGGGTGATTCAATCTACGAAACGACAAAAGAACAGACCATAAATCTTACGGCAAAGGATTTGAACTTGAAAAAAGACGGTCATTACTTTACGGTTTATTTTCCAAGTTTGAACAATAAGTCTATCGAAGCCGCTCAATTTTTTTCTCCATGGTTATACATTACAGCCATTGTTATTTTAGTGGTGGTGTTTTTTGCTTACAGTTTGGTAATTATCATCCGACAAAAAAGACTTTCTGAAGTTAAAACAGATTTTATAAACAACATGACGCATGAATTGAAAACACCTATTTCTACCATTAGTCTGTCCAGTGAAATGTTGATGCGAAGCGAAGAAGCTGATCTTGAGAAGATAAAGCGATACGCTGGAATAATTTATAAAGAGAATAAAAGACTAGAAAATCAAGTGGAACGCGTATTGAATGTGGCCAAACTTGATAGAGATCAAGTAGTCTTGAAGAAAGAGGAGTTCAATATGCACGAGTTGTTGTTAGAAGTCAAGGAAAACTTTGAGTTTAATCACCTTGCAAATGGTGGGCAGGTACTTTTGGATTTTCAAGGCACTCAATTTTCTATTCAAGCGGATCCGGTTCACATGACCAATGTGATTTATAATTTACTCGACAACGCAGCTAAATATTGTGAAGAAACGCCTCTCATTAAAATTACCACGCGAAATGAGCGTAGTAAATTAATGGTTATAATTGAAGACAACGGAATCGGTATCAAAAGAGAAAACCTGGGAATGATATTCGATAAATTTTATCGTGTTCCAACAGGTAACCTACACAATGTAAAAGGATTTGGTCTCGGTCTATACTACGTTAAGTTGATTATTGACGCGCATCACGGAAAAATAGAGGTCAGGAGTTCCCTTGGTAAAGGCACTACTTTTTTGATCTCTTTACCTTTGTCAACCTAGCATTTGGTTGAGGGCTTCGTCCAAAACGAATCATGGCTTTATTTTTTTTATTCAGTGTGATTTTTTCCGGTATCGAAAGCCCTTCAATAGTGGCCAATATAATAATTTCCGTTTCAGTTGAGCTCAAGGACAGGTTCCCTTCATAGCTTAACATTCCTATTTTCATCGAAATCTTCGATTTACTAAGCTCAACAGAAATAGATGTTTTAGCAATTTCAAGTGGTAAACTCCCATTAAAAACCTGATAGGAGGGGATCTCACCTTCGTAAGTTCCTCTGAATTTCTTCTTTATAGATTTTTGAGAATAACAAAAAGTAGCGACCAATAAAAACAAACTAACAAACCATATTCTCATTGGATAAAGATAGTCAATATTTTAGCTGTTAAGAACTAGAAGAACTTGTTTAAAAATTCAAACCATCAGCGATTAACATCTTAAAGATAAAGGCTAATTTCGTAAGTGAATTCATAAGACGTTAGCATAGATAAAGAATACTGATCAAATGAAACAATACCACGATTTACTTCAGCATATTTTGGACAATGGGGTTAAAAAAGAAGACAGGACAGGAACCGGTACCCTTTCTGTATTTGGTTATCAGATGCGGTTTAATTTGGAAGATGGATTCCCTGTTTTAACAACTAAGAAACTACATTTACGATCAATCATTCATGAATTGTTGTGGTTTTTAAAAGGAGAGACTAATATCAACTATTTAAAAGAAAACAATGTTTCAATTTGGGATGAATGGGCAGATAGTGAGGGAAATTTAGGTCCGGTTTATGGTTATCAATGGAGAAGCTGGCCTACTGCTGATGGTCGCCATATCGATCAAATTAAGCAAGTTGTGCACCAATTGAAAAACAATCCTGATTCAAGGCGAATTATTGTTTCTGCTTGGAACGTTGGCGAAATTGAAAACATGAAACTTCCTCCATGTCACGCATTCTTTCAATTTTATGTGGCTGATGGAAAGTTAAGTTGTCAACTTTATCAACGCAGTGCCGACACTTTTCTTGGGGTTCCCTTCAATATTGCTTCTTATGCGCTACTCACCATGATGATGGCTCAAGTATGCGGATTAAAAGCGGGAGATTTTGTGCATACGCTTGGTGATGCTCATCTTTACCTGAATCACTTAGACCAAGCGAAATTGCAGTTGTCGCGCGATTTTCGACCATTGCCACAAATGAAAATTAATCCTGATGTGACGGACATTTTTGAATTCAAATTTGAAGATTTCGAATTATTGAATTACGATCCACATCCACACATTAAAGCAGCTGTTGCGGTATGATGAAAGTATCGCTAATAGTAGCCGTAGATTTGGAAAAAGGAATTGGCCGAGATAACGATTTAATGTGGCATCTTCCCGCAGATATGCAGTTCTTTAAGGAAACTACCAAAGGTCAAATTGTCGTTATGGGGAGAAAAAATTACGATTCAATACCAGAAAAGTTCCGACCACTACCCGGCAGACAAAATGTAATCTTAACGCACAATCAATCATTTCAAGCGGAAGATTGCCTGGTATTCCATTCGTTGAACGATTGTTTTTCCCATTTTAAGAACGAAAACACGCGCACTATATTTATTATTGGTGGTGGTGAGGTTTACCGTTTAGCCTTAGCATCAGAACTCCTCCAGGAAATGTTTATTACAACAGTAAATAAGGTCTATGGAGCAGATACTTTTTTTCCTGATTTTGATGAATCTTTATGGGAGAAATCGAAGATAGGTTACCATGAAGCGGATGATAAACACGAAGCGGATTTCACCTTTTGGCACTACAAGAAAAAGTAATGAACAATCAGCGTGGTTTGGGTCCTGTATACCAGTAGCACGGATTCAATCCAACAAAGCAAGCTTCTAATAATTCAATTTGAATTGATTTTTTAAATTCCTTTGCCGACTTTTCATAAATAGGCTTACTTTTCCAAAGTTCTATGGCAGCATCGTCTTTCAAGGTGTAACGCTTTGTATCAGAAAGCGAATATTTAGATTTTAATTCTGAAAGGCTCAAGAACTGATTCGCTAAAAAGATGCGAATGTTGGATTTTTTTGGAATTTTACCTTTCCAATTTCCATTAGAATCAACGGTTATTTCCAAACAGTTCCATTTTCCGGAATAAACTTCATTTGTCTTTTGGTATTGAATAATCAGGCGTTGGTTTCCAAAGCTTTTTGTGGTTCCTGCAGCAATTTCGGGAGTTGGTTTTGCTCCTCCGCAATAAGGAGTTCGTACAGATAGGGTAAGACTTGTTTTCTGACCAAAAAGAACGATTGGAAGAATAATAATGCAGAGCAATACATAATTTCTCATGATACGTTTTTTGCTTTTGAACTAAAATTATACCTTTATTTTAAAAGTTCGTTTGCTTTTTCTCTTGCCAATAAATCAGCATTGATATAATCGGCTAATTTCGGATTTAAGGTATTGGTAATTGCATCCATTACTTCTTCGTTTAATTGAGCAATTTCTAAAAAAGCAATGCGTTTGTTAAGAAAAGCATCAACAGCGATTTCATTCGCAGCATTCAAGGTGCACGCCACAGTTCCTTTTAAATCCATTGCTTTATATGCTAGATTTAAGTTTCTAAATGCTGTTCGATCCGGTTGCTCGAATGTCAATTGAGGATAATCTAAAAAATTAAAGCGTGGGTAAGGAGTCTTTAATCGTGCTGGATACGTTAGGGCATATTGAATAGGTAATTTCATGTCAGGAAGGCCCATCTGTGCTTTCATGCTTCCATCCTCGAATTGTACAAGTGAGTGAATTATAGATTGAGGATGCACCACCACATCAATTTGTGAGGCAGATAAATTAAATAACCATTTGGCTTCAATAACCTCTAACCCTTTATTCATTAAAGTTGCAGAATCTATGGTGATTTTAGCTCCCATTGACCAATTTGGGTGTTTCAATGCTTGTTCTAGACTGACGTGTTTTAACTGCTCTGTGTTCATTCCACGAAATGGCCCACCCGAAGCTGTCAAATAAATTTTTTCAATTTTATTGTGAAATTCACCTACCAAGCACTGAAATATAGCAGAATGTTCAGAATCTACAGGATAAATATTCACTCCTTTTTCTCTTGCCAGTTGAGTGATCAATTCCCCAGCGACTACCAATGTTTCTTTGTTAGCAAGTGCAATGTTTTTACCTGCCGAAATAGCGTGAATGGTCGGTTTCAATCCAGCATAGCCTACAAGCGCAGTCAGGACTACATCTACTTGCGTTGATTCAACTACCTGACATAATGCATCTTCGCCGGCATACACATGAATCTCTTCGTGCCACAAAGCATCTTTTACTTTCTGATAAAGCGTTTCTTCAGTGATGACAACGGTGTTTGGTTTGAATTTGAGTGCTTGTTCAATTAATAAATCAGCATTTTTACCAGCTGTAAGCACTTCTAATTCAAATTGTTCAGGGTAAAGGGAGAGCACATCCAGCGCTTGAGTACCGATAGAGCCTGTTGAGCCGAGAATAGCAATACCTTTTTTAGTTTTCATAGTTGGTTGAACAATTGGGGGACTTTATGGTTTTTAGAATTGGACAAATTAAAAAAGTTAAATGTACACTTTACAGAATAATTAACAAATCAATTTTTCCATAAACCATTAATACAACGAAGGTTTAAAATGTTTTTTCATTTTCTTTCATTCCATTCACGACCAAAAGTAATGGAACTATTATATTCAAGTGTTATTTTAGTTCATATAATAAACCTAAATTAAAACTGGAGCTTTGGTATCTGTTTGAATTACTTTCTCGGCAAGCTTTCCATTTCGTTTAAACGTTGGACTTCCTTTTCCTGAAAAATTCAATGCTCCTTTGTCAACAACAGAACAACTTGATGCGAATAAAAGTGCTGAACATATAAAGTATAAATTCTTTTTTACCATATGAAGATAATCTTTAACTATTTGAATAATAATAAATTAGTTTACTCGTCTAATTTAATTTTTAGTTCGGTTCGCCGATTTTTTTGATGTTCTTCTTCAGAGCAAAGCGATTCGTCGATACAGTTATTAACTAATTGTTTTTCACCAAATCCTTTGGCAATAATTTTCTCGGGTAGTATCCCTTTACTTTTAATATAATTCACACAACTATTGGAGCGTTTATCAGATAACCAATCGTTATATTGATCGGTTCCCCTACAATCAGTGTGGGAACTTAATTCAATAATCAAATCGGGGTGTGAGTTCATATATTTTACCAATTTATCAAGCTCTTTTTTACCCTCTGGACGAATATTCCATAAATCAAAGTCATAATAAATGTTCTCAAGTTTAATATAATCAGAATCTGCGATTTTTTCTAGTATAATAAATGAATTTTGGTCCGCATTACATTCAGTATCAGCTTTCATTACAAATCGCACATCTCTGTAATTAATTTTTGAGGCAACAATCGAATCTATTATTGATAACTCACTTTTACCTAGTAATAGAGGTAGATTTTCTTTTTTTGTTAGAAATTTAGTAATTGATTTTCCTAGGAAAATCAANNGATTTTCCTTGAGAATAATATGTGAGGTGAACACCTTCTAGTAACATATTATTTTCGTCAACAACATTAATTTTTATTTTTTGGCTTTTATAAACTGATGTAAGTTGGATTTTAATGTCTCCTTCACTATCAAAATTATACTCACTAAAAATTCCCTCATTATTTCCTTCACCGGAAAATTCAAAACGGTATGCAGAGTGGAGTAAAGGATGAATAGAAATCTTTCCATTTTTATCTGTTATTAATACCTCTTCGTCTAATGTTTTCAAATTCTTAACTAATATTGATTTGGATGCCAGAGGTTTATTGTCACAAGACTTTAAAATAACTTCGGCATCTATTTTATAAACTGGTTTTGAAATCGTATAAATTTCATCTTTGAATGCATTTCGATTTGAAGAAAGGAATCCTTTACCAGTGTACTCGTCAATAAAGAAACCAAAATCGTCAGCATTTGAATTAACAGGATTACCCAGATGTTTAGGGTTCAGGTTATAATCTTCTTGGTAATATACATCTAATCCTCCATTTCCAGGCCAGCCATTGGATGAAAAATATAATCTTCCACCATTTGAAACGTGTGGGAAGAGCTCGTCACCACTCGTATTAATTTTGTCACCTAAATTGACAGGCTCGCTCCATTTGCCATCAATCCATTTGCTTTTGTATATATCAGCACCTCCAAATCCACCCGGTTTATCCGACACAAATAAAATGTTGCCATTTAAATCAAATGTACCATGTCCCACAGAATAGGATTTATTATTGTAAGGGAATGATTCCTCTTCTTTCCATTTCCCGTTGGTCAATCTGTAAATTTTCAAAAGCAACCTTGAATAATTTACTTTTCCAATTTTATCTATTTCCAGATTATTGACCGTCAAGACTGCTAGGCTACTATCGGGAGAAAAGGCAATTGGGCCATCGTGCGGGTTGGTTCGTTTAATTTCTTTCCATAATTCATCTTGTAAAATGTCTTTAGAGCCATTAATTGCAATCAAATCAGTAAAATGTTGTCCTGTCCTAGGGTAAATTCTATTCGCAAAACCGGTATTTCGTCTATTCGATACTAAAACAAAGCCCCCATTATATGGCACAGCGCAAAATTCTTCGCCTAATTCTTTTTGACGAAATTTAGCAATTTTATATTCAGAACTTTCTGTAAGTTGTTTCAAAATAATTGGGACATTTCTCTTCCAAGACTGAATTTCTACACTACTTGGAAATTTTAAAATTGCAGAATCTATAGCACCAGTAAGACGAGAATGATTATTTGTAATTTGCAGCACTAAAAAGTATACAATCCAGTCTTTTTCATCTAGTTTATTGCTTGAAGCGAGATACTGCGACCAATACAATGCTTTATCGTATTGCTCTGAGTTATACGCAGCTTCAATTGCCATCCTCAAGTTATTCCAGTTTTGGTTTTTTGATTTTACCGTTTTTTGTGCTAATTCAGACCAAACAGGATAGGCTTCATTAAAACGAAGTTCTGAAGATAGTTTTAACGCATATACCTCTTTATAAGTTTGCGAATAGGATGGAGCCGTAAAAACCAATAAAAAGAATAGAAAGGCAGTGAATTTCATATGGATAATAAAATTGAATTAAAAATATCGAGGACTAATAAATGCATTATTTTTTGACCAAATATCCATGCACAAGACGATTTCATGACTTCCCCAATTACGATAATTCAAGCTGTTAAATGGAAAGTCGAATGCATAGCCAACCATAAATTTTTCATTGATTTGATAAGAAGTATTAAACCCCATGGATTCGTTATATCGAAATAGACCACCTACCCAAAGCATTTTATAAAGGTGTGCTGATAAATTTACATCAATTGTAGCAGGAGCGTTTTTAGTATATTTTATAAGTAAAGACGGTTTCAAATCAAAGATGGAATTAACCGTGATGACATATCCAGCCGCCCAATAATAGTGTTTTTGAATAAATGAACTCCCGGTGTTTCCATCGATTGAACGTTTCAAAAGTTTCGGAACAGAGAAACCGAGATAACCTTTTTTACTGTGAAGATAAACTCCTGATCCAAATTGAGTCTTAACAGATCGATTAGAAGTTAAAAAAGTTGGATCTGAAGGGTCGGTAACCATCAAATCACTAAAATCATATTGATTTCCATTAATTCCAGCAGATGCGCCAAAAGACAAACGCAGATCCTTTGAATTTAATCGCAAATGATAGGCGAAATTTGCCATGGCAGAATATGCGCTACGAGAGCCAATTTTATCATAACTCAAACTTCCGCCTAGGCCAATATGTTTTTGAGCTATTGGTGCGTGAACGGATAAAAATTGGGTTCTTGGTGCACCATCCCACCCAACCCATTGTGCACGATTTACACCTGTTACATTCAGTGAACCGCGTGTTCCAGCATAGGCTGGATTGTAGTTTAATGGGTTAAAAAAGTACATGGATGTCTGAGCATCTTGTTGCGCCTTAGCTTGAAGCGAAACAATACTTATAAAAAGTAAAATAATTTTTCTCATCATTGTTGTTACGGTTGAATTTCTATGTACCCTTTATACGGATTTTGTGATTCTTTTATGGTATCAATTAAATAAAAGTAAGTTGAGGCGGGAAGCGGACCATTTACATTACCACCTTCCGTATAATATCCATTCCAATCATTGAGATAAGGTTGAGCCTGATAAACTAAATTTCCCCATCTATTAAATACTTGGACCTTTATATTCGGGTATTGCTCAATATTCTGAATTATCCACTTATCATTTTTTCCGTCACCATTAGGACTAATTAATTGAGGGATAACAATAGGTATCAGCGGAACACAACCCAAGGCAAATTGTCCAGTTACTTGACATCCAGAAGCATCGGTAACCGTTACAGTATAACTGCCTTCGTCTATATTCGAATTTATGGAACCATTTGTTCCATTATTCCAAGAATAATTATAAGCACCTTGACCCCCAGTAGCAGAAACAGATAAAAGTCCATTTGATTCACCACATTCGGAACCAACGCTATCAATCAATGAGATGCTAATCGGATTGGGTTCGGTAATAGTTAACAAGGTATCATCTGTACAAAAATCAGCATTCGTAACGAATACCTCATAAATTCCAGGCGCCAAATTATTTACTGTCGCACCAGTCCCTACACTTGGTGCCCAAGTAAAGGAAACACCATTAGTATTATCTGTTGTAATGGATGCTGAACCATTCGAAACCCCATAACAAGAGCAATTATTCACCATAACTGATGTAATATTAATAGAGGTAGGAGGCTCCATTTGAATAGTTTCGGTTGACGTGCACCCGGTAGCAAGATCATTCATAGTTATTGAATAAATTCCGGGTGAGTTAACTGTCAGAGTTGAGGTGCCTTGCCCAGAAACTATTCCAGGTCCGGACCAAGCAATAGTAGAACTTATTGGTACCACTGTCCCGATAATTTGTGCTGTATTCATGTTACATGAAAATCCTGATTCCGGATTTAATTGGTAGCTAAAATTAGGAGAAGAGTTAACTGTTACTGTAAAAACATCTTGGACTTCAGGACAGTTGTTTAACTGAGCAGAAACAGTGATGGTTCCTGAGATGGAACTTCCTGTCGTGTTATTTGGAACTGTCCAAGTTGGCACTTGACCTGTACCAGCTGCTCCAAGTCCAATGGCAGTATTTGAGTTCTCCCATGTGAATGTTGCTCCAGTTGGAGTGGAAAAATAATCAGCGGGATTGATGGTTGCTCCTGAACAAATGATGGTATCATTATTCTGATTTAATGTAATTCCAGGCTGGACAGCAATTGGCACTACAACTGAATCATCTGGGCACAATACGTTTCCAATGTAAATAGTGTAGAATACAGTATCAATGGTGGTTCCGGAATTAAAAAGAGTTTGAGCTATGTTATTTCCTGAACCTGAGGAAGCACCAGTAATCGTGGACGGATAATCTGCTGTCCATGTAAAAGTAGCTTCAGATAGATTACTCGAAATATCAATATCTGTTGTTTCATTACTACACAAATAATCTTGAAGTGGGGTAATTTGTAAATTACCTTGAGGATTTACAAAAATGGTATCCATTGTTGGAGGCACACTTGTACAACCCACTGTCGCGCTAATGACAACATAACCAATGTCATTCGTTGGGTTTGTAAGTAAAACTGGTAAAATAGTATCAGCCGTGGTTCCAGAACTACTCATAGTGGTCCAACCAACAACATTTACGGTATCTTCGATTTCCCAATTAATGACATATCCAGGTATGGTGGAAACCATGAAAATCGAATCCGAAAGTTCACCAGAACAGATCAAAGGGTTTATGGGATTCATATTAACTACTGCGGTCGGATTAATTACAACTTGATGCATAATTGAATCTATTCCACATGCATTAGCGGAATATAACCACACATGATAAGTACCTGGAGTATCAAAAGTAATTTCAACATTGTCATTTGATGGGGAGGTCCATTGAGAAAAATCGTAGGTTGCTCCTACAAATCCATTTGCACTTCCCAACGACCCATTTGTGACAGACCAGCCCGAAACTTCTTGTATAGACCAATAAAATCCATAATCATTGGAACATCCGTCTTGACTTACATTTTCACCTCCTGATGATTGATTAGTAAAGAGGACAGGTTCACCTTGACATATGGGCGAATTCGGCGAATAGGTAAATTGAGCTTCAGCGGCAGTAGAAATAGTAATTGGTCCAACAGTTGCAAAAGTAGTTCCACATGAATTTTGCGCTACAATAGTTGCCTGAAAAGCATTAGCTATGGTAATTGGTCCAACGGGATAACTTTGACCGCAAGAAGAAGTGTTGAAAATATGAGAGACGGTAGTGTCGTTAACAGTTGTAAATATGGAAGAAGGACTACCATCAGTAAAAGACACATTGTACAAAGTTCCTGGAACATTATTTGAAAGAATATCCAATGAATATGGAAATGGCAAACAGGTGTTTTGACCGGAACCAGAAACAGTAATTACAGGTGCTTCACCATTAAAAATAAAATATTGTTTAATTACTTGACAACCATTTGGTAATACGACAGTATGTGTCATCGTATATTGCCCTAATCCGTAAGAATGTGAAATTTGACTACCCACTACATCAGTTTGTGTTGAATTTGGCGTTCCATCACCCCAATTGAAAACTTGTGTTGATCCTGCTGCATAGTTACTTACCCCAAAATTAAATGTTGTTGCGGAAGCCGATGTACAGTTTCTAAACAATACAAGTCCTCCTGAAGTTGAAGTTGAAAAACCTCCCCCCGAGTTTAACAGAGTTAAGTTTGATGTCGGTGAAACATTAACAATTACTGAAAGGGATTCAACATCAGAATTACCATCTGGATTAGTAAGTGTTAATGAAACTGACGTTGTAGAAACTGTATTATAAGTTACAATATGTGGGCCTACACCAGTTGCTGATGTGGGAATAGCTCCAGCACCAAAATTCCATTGAAACACGCTATTTGGAGTGGAATTAGTGGAAGAATTAATAAATGTGATCGTTTGACCTTGACAAACCGTCACAACTCCATTTGTGGCTGCCGGTATTGTTGCGAAAGAAGCAATAGGTGTTTGGGAAATTCCAAAGTGGATCGACATAATGAAAACGCAGAATAGCGTAAGTCTCGTTATCACGAAAAATGATGATAGCTTCATTTACAAGTTTTTAATTCCAAAAATAATAAAAAACAAGCAACGTTTTGATGTTAATTTGCACCTCTGTATGCGTTGAGTAATAATATCTAGACACGATGACTTTCGACAGGGTTAAAAAATAGTTTTCAAAAATTGAGAATCAATTTGTTTTTTCTATAAAGTAGGACAGACCAACCCAACTACCGTTCAGACTACTCTACCGTCACCGATTTCGCTAAATTACGTGGCTGATCCACGTTGCATCCGCGCATTACGGCGATATGGTAAGAAAGTAACTGAAGTGGAACGGTAGCTACAAGCGGAGCCAAATGGTCATTTACTTCCGGGATTGCTATGACATCATCGGCCATTGCTTCCACTTGTTCGTCGCCCTCAGTAACTATAGCGATGATTTTTCCTTTTCTTGCTTTTACTTCCTGAATATTCGAGACGACTTTCTCATAGGAATTCCCTTTTGTAGCGATCACAAAAACAGGCATGTTTTCGTCAATTAATGCGATAGGTCCGTGTTTCATTTCTGCTGCTGGGTAACCCTCTGCGTGTATGTAGGAAATCTCTTTCAGCTTCAATGCTCCTTCCAAGGCAACAGGGAATAAGTTTCCTCTTCCTAAGTAGAGTGCATTGTTCGCATCCTTGTATTTTGCTGCAATTTTTTCAATGTGTGCATTCGTAGCCAACACTTTTTTTACCAATTCTGGTAGCGTTTCCAATTCTGTCAATAAGCGTTGAAAATCCCATTCACTGATAGTACCTTTTTTTCTTCCTAGTGATAGCGCCATCAACGTAAGTATGGTAACTTGAGCTGTGAAGGCTTTGGTAGAAGCCACTCCAATTTCGGGACCGGCATGTGTGTAGGAACCTCCATGTGTGGCACGTGAAATAGATGATCCCACGACATTACAGATGCCTAAAACTGTTGCCCCTTTTGATTTTGCTAACTCTATAGCGGCAAGTGTATCAGCTGTCTCTCCGGACTGTGAAATCGCAATGACAACATCATTTTCTGTTAAAATAGGATTTCTGTACCTAAACTCACTGGCATATTCCACTTCAACATTAATTCTCGCCAAGTCTTCAATTAAGTATTCTCCCACAAGTCCTGCATGCCAAGAGGTACCGCAAGCTACAAAAATAAGGCGATTTGCCTGAATCATTTTCTGTTCGTATGCACGCACACCACCCAAAGAAACCCATCCATCTGTAGCATTCAATCTTCCCCTAAAGCAATCGTGGATTGACCGCGGTTGTTCGTGAATTTCCTTTAACATGAAATGCTCGTAACCACTTTTTTCCAATGCTTCTAACTCTAATTCTAATTTTTGGATATACGGTGTCTTTTGTTGATCCTTGATATTGAATAGTTTAAATCCTGATTCTAAGTCGATGACTGCAATTTCTTCGTCGTCGAGGTAAACAACATCTTTGGTGTATTCTACGATAGGTGTGGCATCGGAGGCTAAATAAAAATCACCTTCTGTGCCCATTCCAACAACAAGTGGACTACTTTTGCGAGCAGCAACTAAGCGATTCGGAAAATTCTTAGAAATTGCAACAATGGCATAAGCCCCCACTACGTGATTCAAGGCGATGCGCAGCGCTTCTCCAAACCAAACACCTTCCTTTTTAGAAATATGATCGACAAGATGCACCAATACTTCGGTGTCTGTTTCGCTCAGAAAGCTATATCCTTCGTTGATTAATTCTTTTTTCAGAATATCGTAGTTCTCAATAATTCCATTGTGAATTAACGCAATCGAACCATCCATTGAATAATGTGGATGTGCATTGACGTCATTTGGAAGTCCATGGGTCGCCCAACGTGTATGGCCTATTCCAGCATTACCTTTCACATCAAACTGAGCGGCATATTCTTCTAAGACTGAAACTTTACCAGCGCGCTTAAAAATATTAAGGTTTTCATCGTGCAACAAAGCCACTCCAGCACTGTCGTAACCGCGGTATTCTA
>DORI01000209.1 GCA_003512365.1 Crocinitomicaceae bacterium
TCGGGAATAGGACTGTGTGGTACTGCAGATGTAAATGAAATCGCGGTACCATCATAATTCAATCGAGATGATATGTATGGAATCTTTTGACCGTCAAGTTGTTGAGGATCATTAGGATTGTAAGTCTTGTAATTGTTGTATGCATAAGCAACAGCTACATAATAATAAGTCTTATGATTAACTAACGCACGCGCACCCTGAGCAAAGGCATCTTCCGTTACTCTAAAACTGTGACGGATTCCCTTGTTTTCACCGTCAACTTTTTCTACCGGAACAGAAAAACCTAAGGCTTCATCAAATTCAAAATTAATGATTCTAGAAACATCATTTTTTATATCGCATTGCGCCACTAATCTTGCCTTTGTGGGATCTGCTATATCAGCTACTGAGGCCTCATCATCTTTCAATTGGAAAATTTGATATCCTTCGAAACGATATTTTCGATCAACAGTAGGATCAGGAATATTAATTTCATCTATTTCTTCGTATCCTTCTCTGTAATTATTCGATGACGCTGGATTTTCAAGTAATAAAATTAACTCGTTTTCCAATTCTTGTATAGTTAACTTCGGAGCATCAGGTGGGGACAATATTTTAAAACATGCGTCAAAAAGAGCTTGAGCCTTTGTATCTGCACGTTTCATTGCATTAACTGACGCTAATAAGCCTCCATCCGTACTTCTTCCGTACACAATACCTACAGTAATATTATTTATTGCACCTGGTCGAAGTGTAAAAGGACCTGCGGACTGAACAAAACGTCTATCCCCAGAAGGGTTGTTATTAGTGGATTCATCCCAACCATTTGGAAATTGACCAGACATATCCGTTCCTCCCGTACCCCAATGTATAGGATCAGAATCTCCAGGGAACATATAGTCTGAAAGTACAGTAGTTACACCACTTGACCCTGTATATCCTAAGCCTCCGTAGTACATTTCTGAACCGTTTGCCCATTGACCCTCCATGAAATTATAGTATTCTGCGGCAGGACCTGGATCGTTGTATGGATAAGCTGATGTCGATGTATAATACGTAAATCTTCTCATACCAAATCGTTCGTTATCTATGATCCCGTCTGAATAACCAATACCGATTCCTTTATATACAATTCCACCATTTGCTAATGCATCTGTAACAGTTGGAACTACATCTGTTTGTGTAGCTTGGTCGAAATAAGGACCTGGATTATCAAAGCCATCAGCATCTTGGTAAGGTCCTTCAAAAAAGTCACATCCAATTGCCGGTGGATTTTCTCCATAACCTAACTTACCACCATCTGATTCATCAATTAAATCTCCATTGTACATGTATCCTAAACCACGCGATACATCACATCCAGTATAATCATCCGCATAATTTCCAACATCGGCATCTAAGTATTGAGAGAAATAAGTATTGTATAGTGTTTGCGTTCCTCTATTAATCAATTCATAATTATAGAATGTCATTCTGTTAATTTCATCATTCGTAGCAAAAGCAAAAGCCTGAGCTCGGATCTCCATTCCAATTGGATCGCCATTCGTTTCAGTATGAATATTTCCTTTATCATTAAATACCCACCAATGAGTCTCATCTCCATAAAGTGTTACGCGTCTATCAATTCCACATTCCACATCATCACGACCAAGAATATCGTCATACCAAGGATGATCACCATTGTCCGGATTATAATTTCCATCTCCATCTCTATCGTAGAAAGGCGCTAAAAAATAATCTTGACCACGCGAAACATCTCCATGAGCAGGCCAGCCATAAATTCTATTTAATTCATCATTGGAAGGTGCTGTAACATCAGCACATCCTTCCGTAGCGACACCATGATTACACTCCCACCATATATTAAACCGAATAACCTCTGCCTTACGAATGGTATAGAATTTATCAAACGCAATACACTGATCTGGATCAATATTTGCCTCGCCAAAATCACGAGTAGCATCGTCACCAACAGGAGAACCAGGATTCCAATTTCCAGTACCAGGCGTAACAGTTAAAGGTCCAGGCCAAAAGTCATTACCCGATCTATAGCGAAGCGCTGCTAATTTTAACTGGCCATTAACATCTGTTCCTCCCATCCAAAGTGCACCGGCAAAAATCGCAAAAAGACCACTATTCTTTGGGACTTCATATGCAGCTACGCCAGCGGCTCTGTTTTGAAACATACTTCCGCCTTGTTCAATTAATGCCTTGACGTCATTAAATTCCATATACAACTTAGCTGTCGCTGGACTACAGTTTGCTTTTAAATAAGGTTTTGGTTTCGAGGATTTATCGTTCGGGCCTAAATAAGCCAAGGCGTTTGAACCTATAAATGTAAATCCTAAAATTGTTGCAATTAATTGCTTTTTCATTTCTTCTATTATTTAATCTATTAGAAATCTATTTTTACCCCTAAACGAATAGTTCTTGGAGAACTAATGTTAAATGGATTTTGAACCTTCATTGAGTAATAATCTCTGAAAGATTGCTCATCGATTTGGTTTTGAATGGATGTTTGGCTTGAAGCTGCTGCCAAGTATCCATCGTCGTCCCAGTTTCCTGTTGCTCGATACACATTTAAGATGTTGAATTGGTTGAACAAATTAGTTACGCGTACATAAACATTAAGGAATGCCATTTTCTTTTTGTCCTTATTGCCTCCAAATTCCATGTTAAAGGTTTTATCCAACTGCAAGTCTAGTCTATATTGCCAAGGAAGTCTCGAACCATTCAAAGTTCCATTCAATCCAGCATTTAAGTTTCCAATACCCTCATCTGTAATAAATGTCTGATTTGAATAAGGATTTCCGGAATTAATATTAGTGAAGACATTCAATCCAGTGTTTTCGAAAATATTCAATTTCCCGATTTTGGGACCATTGTAGTCTTCACCTTCTCCGTAACGATAGTCGAAAGTTATGGCAAATGCATGGCGTTGATCGAAATCATAAGGGAAAATATTTCTCAAATTTGGTAATCCAGCATTTACTAATCCAGAAGCTGAAGCAGCATTCGAACCTGTACCATCAGCAAATTGTAACGTATAAGCTGCAGTTAGACGGATATTTCCTGTTTGTCTTAAATCGTAATTTATTGTCATCCCTTTAACAGTTCCAAAGTCTCTGTTACCAAAGGTTTTATAAGTTGCTGGATATGCTTCGAAAATATTCACAAGTTGCACATTGTTTCGTTGTTCTCTATAGAACGCTGCAATCTTTATGGAGGAGGTGCGTGACAATACTTGTTGGAAACCTAATTCGTAGTCAACAGTAGTTTCAGGCTTTAGGTTTGCATTGTTGATAACCGCATTTCTATTATTAATGAATTGGTATTCATACGGATCGAAGCGGAGACCTGTAGTAGGGCGTTTCGTTAAGATATCGTAATGTGCAAAGAAAGACGCTTTCTCAGAAATTGGGAAAGAGAAAGCGATACGAGGCATAAAGTTTATTTGCGCCTTATAATCCTTAAATGCACTAGCATCCGGAGTTTCTTGTGATGGATCTAATAACCAAGGAGCAATACCTGCAGCGCCACGAATTACTTTAGGGTCTTCAACTGGAGTTCCAGAAGCATTATACCAATTCATTCCTGTTCTAAATCCATTAATCGCTGAAGGATTATTCACATCATTAACATAAACAATGTAATCATCACCCATTCCTTCTGGTAATTCTACCCAGGCATACGTATTAGGATCAATTTCTTTCAATGCGCGAGCCTCNNTCCTTTACTGAACGTGCATTATAGAATAGGTATTGATCTTTAAGAACAGGCTGATTTGCATCAAATAAATCTACACGAAGACCTACGTTGAAAACGATGTCATTAAATGCAAATTTATCCATGATATATCCAGCCATATAAATAGGTTGAAAAGCACCTACAAATCTTCTGAAATTGCCATTGTCATCGTAATCGTTAAAATACTTATTTATGTCTGTTGCTCCTCGAACAATTTTTCCGGTGTGGTCATAACCATAATAAGAAACAAACGACTGACCACTGTTCAATAATTCATCAGGTGAGAACATATCGAATTGGAATAAAGATGGGTCATATTGATCAATGTCAACAAAGTCATTACCACCTTCCGCATAATCTAATTTCTTTCTAAGGTTGTAATCAAAGAACGATTGGTTATCATTCTGGATTTGTCCTCCGTATTCACCATTGTTCGTGCTTGCATACCCAGAATTCAAACGTTGGTATGTGATTGCTTTGAAAGAACCTGAGTCCGAAATAACTCCAGATGCTAAATCTAATTCACGAATATGGAAATTTGTTAACTGACGCGCTATAGACCATATCCCGAGTGGGCCTTGATCACCACTAGACCAGCTTCTGTCTATACGCTGTTCGTATTCAAAACCTAGGGAAATACTATGATCTCCAATAACTACAGAACCTGCACCCGTAACACGAAATTGATCTGCTTGAGATTTTCCAAATCCGTTGTAAGGTGTTCCAATATTGCTCCAAATTCCATAAACACTGGAAGGGGCATCTCCATTTCTCAAAGCATTACCTTGCTGGATTTGAAATAAGTTTTCATAACGCCCAAGTGGATTTCCTTCGTAAATATTAAAATATTGCGTAGTAATGGCAGCCAAAGCAGCATTTGTTTCAGAAGCGTCAAATTTCACTTCAACATCTTTGAAACCATTGTGAATGTAAGTTTGCGTTACAGGATCAAATTCATACGACGGTCTTCTTGTTGTTGTAAACTTTCCAACATGACCATAATTGAACAAATTAAATTTATGACGTGGATCGTAAAACTCGCTTTGAGACCTTGAGAAGTCGACCATTAAGTTATATAATGCCGATTTAATTTTCGAACTTGAACCTTCTCTTGTATTATTGAAGCGCTGAGTAAAACGACCGAAAACCCTCCAGTCCAAAGACTTAGATTCTCCAAAGTTAGAAAAGTTAAGTAATGAACCTGTGTAAGAATAGCTGCTTCCTTGCGAGTAATTTAAAGACCCTCCAAACTGTAAGTTAACAGAGGGTCCTGTATTCACATCAATTTTTGTTTGAGCCGAAAATACTGTGTTTCCTGCATTCATTCTCCAAGGAACTTTTTCGAAATCTTCTTTTCTAAGAAAAAGGGCATTGTGGAATGTACCAAAACCTGTCGAAGTTGGTCTTAAAGGATTTAACAAAAGCTCATCTCTCTTTTCTTTTTTTATACGATAACCTCCATCTGCTAATGGTCGACCATCTACTTGGTCAGTTAAGTTAGCTGAAATTAAAAATCCGAGTCTTGGACGAGTCTTTTTTCCTGTTGAGTCTTTTTGCATCCAAAGTGGACCTGACAACATTCCCTCAATTAAGTTGTACCCATATTTATCCAATCCAAACATTTTTCCATCATAACCATCGGGATCTTTACCTTTAATATATATACCAGATGAAACAGCTTCAAAGCTTCCAAAATATTTTGCTGATGGACCTCTTGTTGTAATTGAAATGATTCCACCTGTAACATCCCCATAGTTGGCTGGAACACCACCTGTAATTACAGAAACTTCTTCGAGAGCTGATTTAGGCAAGTTGGAAGAACCTCGAACTTTGATACCATCTATGTAGAAATATGTACCATCGGATCTAGAACCACGAACCGAAATTTCACCTGTTCCTTCATTCGAGTTAACCCCTCCAACCGTTTGAGCAACTCCTGCCGCTGATCGGACGGGCAATCTTGAAATGTCCTCTCGTGTTACAGTCGCACCCGAAGCCCCACCATCTTTATTTATTAGAGGAACTTTGTATGCAATAAGTTTGACTTCCCCTAAATCCTTATTCTTTTCAGGTTTACCTATAGTTAAATTGTCCAAAAAGGTAATTTTATCCGGAGAAACTATCACACCTGTAGTAATTGAAGTTTGGTATTCCACCATACTAATTTCCACGTCGTACGTTCCCGGTTGTACTCCGTTAATTTGAAATTTTCCATCAAAATCGGTTTGTGCACCACCTTTTGTCGTTCCATTTTGTACAATTTTCACTTTACATAGCGGAATCGCTTGTTTGGTTTTTTCGTCTTTAACAGATCCTTTAATAGAACCTAGACCCGATTGAGCATAAGCAAAAGTCCCTGACATTAAGAGACATAAAGCAATCATCTTCAGTTTAACCATCATAGTTTTGTAGTATAATGTTTCGTTATTCGAATTTTAAGCTTGTAAATATATGAAAAATCATATTGACTAACCTCATGTTAAAAATTTTAAATTGAAAATAAATTAACATATTTGTTTGTAACATTATTGTCATAACATAGATGAAACAAAACAAATTATCCATAAATTTTATTTGCCGAGAAGAATTTCGGTTAGGATATATTCCATTGAATCAGCTTGATATGACTTCAAACGCAATCTCAAAGCATCCAATTAAAAAACGCACGTTAGAGAAAAATGGGGTGCGGCAATTGGTAAAAAACATGTTTGAGGGTAATAACGAAGTTTTATATGAACCTTCTGGTCGCCCTTACCTCAACGGAGATGCACAAAACAACTTTATTTCCATAAGCCACTCTAAAAATTTTGTTGCACTTGCTTCATCTCATAAGCGAATTGGTATAGACATTGAGGAAATTAATGAACGTATATTAACCGTGCGATCAAGGTTTCTTAATGACCGAGAAATAGAAATGATTAATGCCACAGATTTAGAATTTAATACGATTGCCTGGTGCATAAAAGAAGTGTTATTCAAATTGTCGAAAAACGAAGGACTAGATTTCAAAATAGATTTGCTAATTTTAGAAGAAATTGAGTCCCGAAAAAAATTTAAATGTTCTATGAAAGAAGAAAATGAAATGAAAGGAGTTCTTGTTGAAATTATTCGCATCGACAATCTTATAATTGCTTTCAATGTCTAAAAAAAATATACTGGAGCAAATCAGTCAAATTGAGCATGGGTTAGCAATTTTAGTTGACCCTGATAAATTCATGACTTTAAAATATAAAGAAGAGTGGATTACTCGCATAAACAAATTAAAACCTGAATTTCTATTTATTGGAGGGAGTGTGGTATCAAAAATTGATTTTGATATGTGCGTCGAACTGCTTTCAAATAAGGTGGATGTTCCATTGGTCATTTTTCCAGGTAACTTCGATCAAATTCATCCAAAAGCAAATGCTCTCTTGTTTCTATCCTTGCTATCCGGGCGAAATCCTGAATATTTAATTACGCAGCACGTTAAGGCCGTTGACCATCTTGAAGATATCGAAATGGAAGTTATTCCTACGGCCTATATGCTAGTTGACGGAGGAGTCCAAACAGCTGTGGCCTACGTGTCACAAACACAACCCATTCCTCAACATGGAAAATCTATCGCACTAAAAATAGCATTAGCAGGAAAATACCAAGGGAAAAAGTTAATCTATCTCGATGCAGGAAGTGGTGCTAAAAACATCGTTCCTCAAGAAATGATTATTGAAGTTAAAAAATCTGGTCTTCCTATAATTGTGGGTGGCGGATTAAAAAATATTGAGGACATTCAAAAAACCCATAAGGCAGGTGCGAATCTCGTGGTTATTGGGAATAAAATTGAAGAAGACATTGATTTTTTTCTCGACCTAATGTATTATCGTTCAAAAACGAATTTAGAGCATAGCCTTTAAACTAAGGTCGAGGCTTTTTACAGAATGTGTCAACGCTCCAACTGAAATATACTGAACACCTGTTTCTGCATAGTCTCTTATATTAGCAAGCGAGATGCCACCTGACGCTTCCGTTTCAATTTCCGAAGGAACACGTTTCAATGCTTCTTTTAAATCTGTTGGATTGAAATTATCGAGCATAATACGCATAATACCGCCTTCGTTTATTGCTTCATCAAGTTCTTTTAAATTCCTAACTTCCACAATAATCCCGAGAGACTTTTTTGTTTGTATAAGGTACTCTTTAGTTTTTTGAATGGCTTTGGTTACCCCTCCTGCATAATCTACATGATTGTCTTTAAGCATTATTAAATCATAAAGTCCAAATCTATGATTCTCTCCTCCCCCAATTTTAACGGCCCATTTTTCTAAATATCTAATGCCAGGAGTGGTTTTTCGAGTATCCAGTAGCTTAGTTTTACAACCTTTTATTACACCGAGGATTTGATTGGTTTGTGTGGCAATTCCACTCATTCGCTGCATAAAATTTAATACAAGTCGTTCAGATGTTAAAATAGAACGTGACGAACCTGAAACCACAAACGCAATATCCCCAATTTTCACTTGGTCTCCATCATTTTTATACACTACCAACTCCAAGGAAGGATCCACAAGCTCATAAATTCTCTTTGCGACTTCTATCCCTGCAATTATGCCATCTTCCTTCACTAAAAGTCGAGCCGCACCTGTAGCCTTTTCCGGAACACAAGCTAAGGTTGAATGATCTCCTTCGCCTATATCTTCTGCTAATGCATTACGAATAATCTGATCTAACATAGAGCAAAGATACGTTCTTCTCCTTAATCCATTCATTTCTTCTTCTTAACTTTAGGGTTGAATGTCAATAACACTTACAGAACAATTAAAACAATTGCCCGAGAGTCCGGGTGTATATCAGTATTTTAATGCTGATGGCGTGGTTTTGTATGTTGGCAAGGCTAAGAACCTTAAAAAACGTGTTCTGTCCTATTTCAATAGAGATGTCGATTCATTTAAAACAAAACTGCTCGTCAGTCAGATACATAATGTTCAGTACACGGTGGTAGAAACTGAATTAGATGCACTGTTACTTGAAAACAGTTTAATTAAAACCTATCAACCGAAATATAATATCTTATTAAAAGATGATAAAACTTACCCTTGGATTGTCATTAAAAACGAGCCATTTCCGAGGGTGTTTTACACGCGAAAAAAAATCAAAGATGGATCACGTTATTTTGGTCCCTATCCGAATGTTAAAACCATGCAAGCATTACTTAAACTACTGCATGATTTATATAAATTCAGAACTTGTAGTTTAGATTTATCGGATAAAAAAATTAATCAAGGAAAGTACAAAGCTTGCTTGGAATTTCATTTAAAACGTTGCCTTGCACCATGTGAACAACAACAATCCAGTACTTCTTATCAAAAAGGCATCGAAGAAGCAGAACAAATAATAAAAGGTGAAATTAATCCATTAATCAAATCGCTTACTAATGAAATGTTGGATCATGCATCGAATTTTGCATTTGAGAAAGCACAAGAGATAAAAGATTTGATAGATCAATTGAAAAGTTTTCAATCACGTTCAACTATAGTTTCATCCTTCTCATCAAATTTAGATGTCTTCACTTGGCATATAACTGAAGAGTTTATTTACATCAATTTTATGGTTTTGAAAGCGGGAGTGGTGATACATTCTTACACGTCTCATGTTGTGCCGGGATTAGAAGAACAATTAGTAGACAATCTTCGCACGATGTTATTTGATTTGAAACAAAGATTTGGCTCACAAAATCAAGTAATAATTTCAAATGAAGAAATTGATTTAGATATTGAAGCGTTTAAAATTGAAGTACCTAAAAAAGGTGAAAAAAGACAAATTATAGAGCTATCGCTTAAGAATGTACAATATCACCGATTAGAATTTGGTAAACGGAAATCTATTTCCATCGAAGATGTCCAATCAGACGATATACTGAATGAATTACAAAGAACCTTTAAATTATCTACTTTGCCCCTACATATTGAGTGTTTTGATAATTCGAATTTTCAGGGCACAAATGCTGTTTCCGCTTGTGTTGTATTTAAAAATGGAAAACCCAGTAAAAAAGATTACAGACATTTTAACGTAAAAACGGTTGAAGGACCGGATGACTTTTCTACCATGCGCGAAGTTGTCTACCGCAGATACAAGAGACTTATTGACGAAGGGCAAACGTTACCAGAGTTAATTGTAATTGACGGAGGAAAAGGACAGTTAGGTGCCGCGCTTGAAGCATTAGAAAGTTTAAGTATAAGAGGAAAAGTCGCCGTTGTTGGCATCGCAAAAAAACTCGANNCAGGAGATCAATTTCCTGTTCTGTTGAATAGAAGGTCGAAAAGTTTGAAGTTAATTCAATTTATGCGAAATGAAGCGCATCGTTTCGGAATTACACACCATCGCAATAAAAGAAGCAAGTCCGCCATTAGCAGTGAACTTGATCAAATTTCAGGAATTGGCGAAAAGACAAAACAGATATTACTTAATGAGTACAGGACTATCTCGAATATTAAAAAGTTTGGACTAGAGGAAGTGACAAAAAAAATAGGACAATCGAAAGCGACTATCCTATTTAATTATTTCAAAAAGAACTGAAAATTGAATCCGTTCTTTTATTTCACAACAAACTTTAAGGCCTTTGAGTTATTACCCAATTTCACGAAATAAGTTCCTGACGAAAATACATCTGTAGGTACAATTATCAAATTGCTGCCTTCTTTCGAAGTGACCTGAGAAGTTGATACGGTTTTTCCAGTAATATCTGTAATAACAACCGTCAATTTCTCGTTTTTCATCGCATTGTATCGGATGTGTACATCCCCTTCAGTTGGATTTGGATAAAGTTGAATATCCTGAAAATCGCTTAATCCGTCAATTCCAAGAACCAGATTATCAGATGGCGCACCTGCATAAAGATTTATATCATCTAAGTAAATATTATTCCCTCCTTCACCCTCAAATCTAAATTTCATTTTAAAATTCTCAGAAAAATAATTGCTTGTAACATTAATCATGTGAACAGTCGTCCAGTCAGAATTTTGTGTTGGTTTCCAAGATGTTGATGATGTTAAGTTTGAAAGGTTATTTCCAGCCAAGGTCTTACGTTGAGCCCAATTTGCCCCACAATCTGCAGAAACGAAAACTTTCAAATATTCATAATCAGCTGCTATTTTTTTGCGATAAGCATATCTGAAACTCAAGGTAACAGCACCCGTTGATGGAATCACAGACAGGTCTATTGGTGCAGATGTAAGTTCGTCGATATTACTCGGTGTTTGACCGAAATTAACCAATTTGGCACATTGACTTCCTGAATGTGAAGTAGTATTCTCAATGGTCCATGCGTTATTATTATTCGGATTATACACTTCCCAATTTGTTAAATTCGCAAGTGATGAATAAGCCTCAAAACCTTCCCAGTATGGAAGCGATGCTGCATCTGGTAACACACGAATGTAGTTGTTTTTCACCTCGTCATCCGTAGCTGTTAATTTAACGGTATACAAACCTGCATTTGCGAAATAAATTTTTGGGTTTTGAGATGTAGCAGCAGATCCCGGAGCAAAAGACCAACCTGTGGACGGAGTAATTTCCCAAGTCCAACCGTTAGCTTCATTATAAGAATCGTCATTCAATTGAATTGAATCATTTTGGCAAATGGTTGTTCTGTCCGCATCGAAAGCAGCTTTGCACAAAAAAATGTCACCTGTTGCACCCGTAGCAGTTAAGTTAGCAGATTGCCAAATATTAAATCTGCCTGTATTTGATACTTGTAGTGCTGCTCGCATTCTTGCCGTTTGACCTGGGGTATACATTTTTGAACAATACGAATAATCCATATAATTTTCAACATTATCTCGTACATCGTAATTCCAATAAGCATTTACTGAGTTGCACGTATTTGCAGAGAGAAGACACGCCGTAACGCCAATACAATTTGGAGTATCGTCCACATTATCATCTGTTGAACAGGAGGAAGTATTTCCTGGATTATTATTCGATCCCCATGTATGGTCTAAGTTCAACCAGTGTCCAACTTCGTGTGTTAAAGCCCTGGAAGCACCTGTTGAACCTGTTCCGATAGCTCCTACATAATCATGCAAAATCCAAATCCCGTTAGTCATACTGCTTGCAGACCAAGTTGAAGGATTAGTTGTATAACCTGCTGCACCGCCAATTTCACCACAAATAAAAACGTTCAAATACTTATTCCCTGGCCAATTGTTCTGAAAAACATCATTTCCATTTATTATTGCTGTAACTTGCGCGTTGCCATCTGCCCCCTGATAAGAAAGCGGCGACATGGTTCGTGTAATACCTTTGAAACAAGTACCATTTGGTGCTTTTGTCGCCAAAACAAATTCAACCTCAACGTCTGAAGGCATTCCCACAAAATCAGATTGAACAGTTGCTGTATCAGCGTTTAACTTTCTAAAATCCCTATTTAAGATTTCAAGTGCGTTATAGATTTGTTCATCTGAAATGTTCTCGATTCCATTGTTATGAAGCACATGAAAAACGATCGGAATTTTATAAACTACTCCTTTTGGAACTGCCTTGTTTTTTGCTTTTTCAAATGCAATTTTATCCTGTTCATACATGGCAGCAAATTCAGGATTTTTCATTAATTCTGCCATTTTAATGTGTTGGTGACAATACTCTACTTTTTCTCCCTCTCTAGCATTGGTGGGATCAAAAGGTCTTGTAGTTTGACCAAGTAAAGGACTCACAGCTAATGTGAAAATCGAAATAAACGAAAATAAAAATTTAATTGTCATAAACTGTGCGTTTGATAAGAGTAACAAAATTATTAACAGAGCGCCTAAGTTAAGGAATTATTTAATGATTAGGAAGTAATTGTAATTAATTTTCGTTAACCACATTATCGAAAGTCAATATCACTACATTTGAAGAATGAAAAGTAAAAAAGCATCTGAAACCTTAGCAATCACCACCCACGTAGTTCTTCCAAATGATACAAATACTCTTGGAAACCTGTTTGGAGGTCAATTACTGGCTTGGATGGATGTTATTGCGAGCGTATCTGCCCATCGTCACTGCAAACGTGTAGAGGTAACGGCTTCTGTGAATAATGTTTCGTTTCAAAAGCCAATTCAACATGCTTCCATAGTTACATTAGAAGCAAAAGTTTCTCGTGCATTTTCTTCATCTATGGAGATATTCGTTGATGTTTTTGTTGAAGATCAAGTCACAGGAATTCGCGAAAAATGTAACGAGGCAATCTACACTTTTGTCGCAGTAGATCAAAACGGAGGTCCTATACAAGTTCCTGAATTAATTCCGGAAACGGATGAGGAAAAGAAACGATTTGAAGGAGCGTTACGCAGAAAGCAGCTTAGTCTGATATTAGCAGGAAAACTAGACCCAAAAGAGGCAACAGAACTTCAGAAGTTATTTATTGGATAAATCTTTTGTAATGCCTTCTAAAATTTTCGATTCATCAATGTTCATCATACATTTGTGATGCCCTTTCGGACATTTTTCAAAGCCTATTTTTGAACATGGCCTACATGATAATTTCACCTCATATTCCGAGGTTAGCTCAGAACTCTGTGGTCGATAAGAATACATTCCAAACTTGCGTACGGTATTTCCCCATGTAAGGTGGATTGGAGTGTCAAAGCAAGATGCAATATGCATTATTCCAGTATCATTGGTTACTAAAGATGCCGCGTTTTTAACAATAAAACCGGCTTCAAGAATGGAGATTTTATTTGTAAAATTTACTATCATTCGCTCAGAATAATGATCTATTATTTTTTCGGCCAGTTCCACTTCACTTTTTCCACCCAAAAGAACGATTGGAAACGGTAGTTTATCAATCAATTGAATTAGTTTTTCGAATGGAAATTGTTTCGTTTTAAATTGAGCGCCAAGCGTAATAGCAACAAAATCGTTTTGTTTTAATTCCCAATCTTTTAAATTCAATTCTGCTTCCTTTGGAATGTAAAATGAATTGTTTTGATGAGTATTTTTTATTCCTAATTTTTGAATACTTTCAAAATAGCGATCGACAACATGAATAGAGGGTAGAAAATCCCATTTTAATGCAACTAATATCCATTTTTGAATATTTAATTTAGGGTAACGAAACGTCTTTTTACTTAAATATCCTGACAAACAACGGGAACGTAAATTGTTGTGAAGATCAATTACAAAATCAAAATTCTCCTTTTTTAAAGCACTCCAAATTTCAGTTGTTCTTTTCTCGAATGTATGGACATAATCAATACTAGTGCAACCCTGCATTAACTCTCTAAATTGCCTTTTTGTGGCATAATGTATTTCCGATTTGGGCAGTTGCTCCTTAAGAGCCTTCACTATGGGGAAGGTTAACACAATGTCCCCAATGGAACTAAAACGCAGAAATAGTACTTTTTTCAATTAATTCTAAAATCCATTTTGGTTAAGAAATACTTTAGGTCCTTTAACATGTGTGTTAAATATTTACCCTACCCTTCGTAAATTCTTAACAATACCCTATCTTGATCAATTTGTGATTTTATATTCTCAAAAAACTCAATTTTATTTCCACTATCAAGACATTCAGTCGGGAAATTAAGCTGCAAATTTCCTGCGTAGGTGAAGTAAACGGATTGTTGTGAAATACAAATCTCATTTAAACCGGAGAAATACATTACAAATACTTCTCTGTCTGCGACTAAAACTGCTTTAGTTGTTATCCCTATTCTAAATTTCTTGCCTAACAAACCATAAACCAAAAATATCATTCCTTCTAATGAAAAAACATACATTACAATTGAAGGCGCTATAGCTAAAGGTGTAATCGCTGTGTAGGCATAACCTAAATATGCGAGAATCACCGATTCCAATACAGTATATACAACAACTCTTTTCTTTCGCTCTAACTTAATTTCAGCGTTGAAAACATATTTCGAACGCTGATTTACTAAATAAAGTCCAGACCACCGTCTTAAAGTTCTACGAAGAGACAATACACATAATATTGCTGCTAAAACTAAAAAAATAATTGGAAGATTTGGAATTTCACTTGCCTGCATTCGTAAAGATTCAATTGGCAAATCAAAACCCACAAAAATTGCGAGAAGAAAGGTGGGTAAGGATACCAACAACAAAATAACATTTATGAAACTATTTCCTTTATTTCAAAGTTTAAAAAACTTATTTGATTGTTTCAAAATTTGGATTAAGTATCNNTCATTTGGAAGCATACTTATTTTTTTCTTCAAGGTATTGATTTTATCCTGTGCAAATTTGACTTTTTTCTCAACCTCCATTCGTAGCTGTTCCGCTCCTTTAGACTTCGAAAAGAAGCCAAGGTTATTTTCGAGTAAAGCAATTTCTTTCGTTAATTGTTCGACTTGTTTTCGTAATTCTGATTTTTCACGGGACAACAATCTAGATCGATCGGGAGACGAAAGTAACGTGTCAATTTTCGATTGAAATTGAATCTTTTCTTTTTCATTTTCTTCAAGTCTAATAGACGCATATTTCTCGTCCATGAGCGACTTGAACTTTTTATATATTGAATCTGCTTGATTTTTTGGAACATGACCAATTGCTGCAAATCGATTGGAGGCGTCTTTTAACTGTTGGATTGCTTCTCCTTTATTTTCAGAGAGAACTAGTGATGATAATACTTCCAATAACTCTTTTTTTGCATTCAAATTCTCAATAAGCGCAGCATCTTGATCTGCAAAATGTTTTTCTTTTGACAAAAAGAACTCGTCACATGCTGCACGGAAAGTTGCCCATAATTTATTATCCCACTTCGGACCAGAGGAACCAATAGACTTCCATTTTTTTTGAGCAGATATAATCCTTTCGGTAGTTTGTTTCCAATCCGTAGATGTTTTTAAACTGTCAACCTCATCAATTAATTTTCTTTTTGAATCAGCGTTTGATTTCTGTATTTCTTCAATTCCAGATAAAAATTGTTTTTTCGCATCAAAGTATTCATCACATTTAGAACGAAATATTTTCCATACTTCTTCGTTTTCCTTTTTTGTTCCGAAACCAATTTTCTTCCAGTCTTCTTGAATCTCCAGAACGTTTTTTGTAGCCGCATCCCAATCCTTTAATGAATTGTTTTGTTGGCTCATCTCCAAAATTTTATCAAGTGAGACAATAAGCGCCTTTTTCTTTTCAATGTTAACTGCCAACACGTTACGCTGTTCCTCGTAGTGTGAATTAATTTTTTCATAAACTGCTTTTACCACATCCCAATAAGACTTTTTTACTTCTTCCCATTCTTCATTCGGAACAGGTCCAATTTCCTCCCACTCGTTTTGAAGTGTTCTTAGAGTTGCTTCTAAATCCCTCAATGAAAGTTGACTATTTCTGAGGTTTTTTAACTTAAAAATAAGATCTTGCTTGAGTTGTAAATTTCGCTTAACATCGTGTTCCTTCAGTTCTTTGTAAATTTTTATAGTGTAGAAGAACATTTCTAAGAGTCGTGAATACTCCTTTTGTATTTCATCGCGCTTATCTCTGGGTATATCCCCAATTTTCTTCCACGTTTCGTGTATTTCCTTGTACGAATTAAAAGCCGTTCCAATTTTTTCTTCGTTTTCTATGACTTCTTTTAATCGCTCAATTAATGCCTTTTTTTGCCGAAGATTTTCTGTTTCCAACGCAGACTTTAGTTCTAATTGCTTTTTTCTTTTTTCGGAATAACTTTTATAAATACGATAAAATTCTTCTTTAATAGGTTTAAAATCAAATTTTTCAATTTTACTTCCTTCTTCATGAGCGGCAAGAAAGGCGATAAGATCTAAACGCTCTGCTTCGAGCAACGCGTCTTCGAATTCAATTTTTAATGAAGATGCTTCCTTACCTGTTCCGATAAGATCTTCTTGGGCAGTAATGTCGTTTAAACGATCAAAAAAGCTGGCAAAATCCATAATTATAATGTATTTATTCTATAATCTGTCAAGGTTACAAATTCTTGAACTCTCTTTTCATAGTCTTTAATTGTAATTTCTTTCAATCGCTCCGTACCGAATTTTTCTACAGAAAATGACGCCAAAGCAGATCCTGCGATTACGGCTCTTTTCATGTTTTCATATGAAATATCGTCTGTTTGGGCAATATATCCCATAAGTCCTCCAGCAAAAGTATCACCTGCTCCGGTAGGATCAAAGACTTCTTCTAAAGGAAGAGCAGGCGCGAAAAAGATGTGCTCACCGTAAAAGAGAAGAGCTCCATGTTCACCTTTTTTTATAATTACGTATTTCGGACCTAATTCTTTAATTTTTTTTGCTGCACGAACTAATGAATATTCTTTGCTTAGTTGACGTGCTTCTTCGTCATTAATTATTAATAGATCAACGAGTGCTAGAGTTTTCATCAATTCATCCCAGGCAATATCCATCCAAAAATTCATAGTATCCATTGCAATTAACTTAGGCCTTTTTGTTAATCGCTCTATAACCATTCGTTGTACTTGAGGACTTAAATTTCCTAACATCAAATAATCAGAGCCTTGATATGAAACTGGGACGATAGGATCAAAATTCTCAAGAACATTTAATTCCGTTATTATCGTATCTCTTGAATTCATATCGTTGTGGTATTTTCCAGACCAGAAAAATGTTTTCTCACCTAATTTTATTTGTAATCCTTCTAGGTCGATACCTCGTTGTTTCATTTCTAGTAAGGTTTCATTTGGAAAATCCTCACCAACAACAGATATTATTCCCTGATCTTTAACAAAAAAAGAGGATGACAGCGAGATAAATGTTCCAGCACCTCCAACAATTTTATCCGTTTTTCCAAATGGTGTTTCAATTGCATCAAATGCTACACTACCAACAGTAATAAGTCTCATTCATTAAATTTTCACAAAGATAGGGGATTTGGATGAAAATCCCTTGAATGGCTCTAAAATAGAAAAAGAGGGCGAGCCCTCCTTTTCTAACCTAAACTACTAAATATGAAAACCGTTTCTCAGTCGGCGTGAATGAGTAACGCATCTGTTAAACCATCCGTACAAATAATTGTTCTGAATTAACATTTTTTGGCTATTTCTTCACATTTCTAGGAAATATTGACCTATGTCAAGTGGTTTAAAGCACATTTTATTGAATCTTTGCCTAAAAAAGATAAATATCATGAAAAAACTTACTGTATTATTTGGCTCTATTGCCTTAATCCTTTTTACTTCATTTCAATCAGAAGATCCAATTACTTACTCATTAGACAAGGCTCATTCTCGATTAGGGTTTAAGATTAAACACATGGGAATTGTGGATATCAACGGTGAATTCAACAAATTTGATGTAAAAGTTAACTTGAATAACGGAAGTTGGGATGGATCATCAATCGAAATGACTGCAGAATCAAAATCGATTTACACAGGTATTGAAATGCGCGATAATCACCTCAGATCAGCTGATTTTTTCGACGTGGAAAAGTACCCTACATTAACTTTCAAAAGTACATCTGTGAAAAAAGTTAAAAACAAATACATCATATCAGGTGATTTCACGATGCATGGAATTACAAAAAATTTAAAATTAATATTAGAATCTACAGGTGTTGCCAAAAAAGGTGACACAGAAGCTGTAGGCCTAAGGATAATTGGGGTCGTAAAAAGAAGCGATTTTAAAATTGGAGAACCGTCTGGGGGATTAGCTGACGAGGTTCAATTAATCGCAGATTTAGAATTGACAAAATAAATTGATAGAAATGACACTGCATATCTTTGCTTTTGTTATCTCTGTATTTGGAATTGCAGCCACCAAATACGAGAACGTTAAAGCTTTAAAAGTATTTACGTTTTTAGGGGCATGCTTTGCCATTTCTCTATTTCTTCACCCAATCCAAATATATCAAGGCAGTACATGGATTCCTATTTGGGTATTGAGTATTTTTATTTTCACTCATATACAGAGGTCATTCATTACGAACAACTGGATAAGAATCATTTCCATTGGTCTTTTGCCTCTCCTTTTCTTAATCAATGGGGAAACTCTTTCCTTTGGAGAGTATGTATTAAACAGCTCTTCCACAACGTTCATTGGACATGTTTATTTGGGTTATTTGTTTCCATTTATAATTTATTTAAAATCATATTTCCTTAAAAAATGGCTAGAAATTGATGAAATTAAAACAACCCATATCGTTTGGCCATTCATTATTGGACTACTTTTATTTGCGGGATATTTTCATCATTCTTTTTCGGGGATATTAGCTGTAATCATTGGACTTTTCATGTTCGTACTTTCTGACGAAATAAGGTCAAATGAATTGTTAACTTCATTGATGTACTTTTCAGCTGCATTTGGATTCTATGGCATGAGTTACCTTCCTCAAAATACAATTATTTCTTCGAACGTTTTGCTAAGTATTGGATTGGCGACCGGAGCATTTTCTCTACTAAACTTATTAAATTTCAAGTCCTTAAAAGGAATCTTTTCAAAATTGCTATTATTGACCATTTCATGTTTTTCCCTGCTTGTGCATCTTTATTTGGGTGGAAAAAATATTTCTTTTGGTGGGCAAGGTTCGTTTGTAGTAGCCTTAATCTTCTTGGGATTTCTTTCTAACACAAACATCGAAAACATTGTAAAATCTGCTTTTATTCGTGTTTTTTACTCATTTTCTATGGGGATTGCTTTGTTTATTTTTTCTCTTCAAAACGAAAATTATAAATTACAAAATCTTCAAGCGAATTTCGATTCATCCAAAGAAATAAACGCGTTGGCTGGAGAATTTCAAAAGGTTGAGAGTTCCTCTTTTGAAGCCATTGCCGGAAGCTATTCAATAGCGCAAGAAAACCTTGAATTTAACTTTGAACTTGGTCCTAAAGATGCGAGAACAAAAGGTGCATTTAAAGAAATAGGTGGTGAGATAATTCTTGATAAAACGATTTCTAAATCTAGTTTTAAAATTACGCTGCCTGTCAAGGGATTAACGACCTTTGAATCATCGAGAGATGAAGCCATCATGTCAGAGTATTTCTTTTTGGAAAAATTTCCCTCTGTTACATTTAATTCAACTTCGGTCAGTGAAACGTCAAATGGAATATTAGTTAAAGGAAATTTCACGATGATTGGCGTAACGAAAGAAACGGTAGTTAACCTTAAATTTACTGGTAATAAAAAAATAAACGGTAAAGAATTCCACGTTTTACAAGGAGTTGGGTCTTTAGACAGAACTGTTTTTGGAATGGAGCCTGACCCATCGATTGGAAATGTCGTTGACTATAAATTCACCATACTTCTTAAAGAAATATAAAAATTAGAAAAATGCACAACGTTTTTCATAGAATTACGTTTATGCATTGATGGCAAAGCAATCTGTATTTCTTTTGACTTTACTTCTTCTATCAAATGAAGTGCTGAGTCAATTGACTACAAACACGGGTCAAGCACCAAACTCTTTAGTTCAAAATGTATTACTTGGAACTGGAGTAACCGTTTCAAATGTACTATACAATGGAAGTCCTACAGCCATTGGATCTTTTACTGCTAACGGGACAAACCTAGGAATAAATCAAGGAATTGTTATGACAACAGGTACCGTTTTCAACAATGGTAATGGTCCACAAGGTCCAAATAATCAACCGGGCTGCGGTATTGACAATAGTGTAGGTGGATCAGCTTTACTTTCTAATATTATTGGATCAACTCAAACTTACAATGCCTCAATATTAGAGTTTGACTTTGTTCCCTTTTCTGATACTGTTCGATTCAAATATGTTTTTGGCTCGGATGAATATCCAGAATTTGCACCTCCAAATAATTCCAGCTACAATGACGTATTCGGGTTCTTTATAAGTGGACCCGGAATATCGGGTATTCAGAACATTGCACGCTTGCCGAACAATGGAAGCGTTGTTAGTATTAACAATGTAAATGCCATCACTAATTCTCAATTTTTTAATTTCAATGGAGATGGAAATAGTGCCCCCTACAATTCAAGTCCATTTTACATTCAATACGATGGCTTTACCGACGTATTAGAAGCCATTTCAAGTGTACAATGTGGTCAGACATATCATTTGATTATTGCGGTTGCAGATGTAGGTGATGGGCAATGGGATTCAGGTATTTTTTTAGAGGCCAATAGTCTAACTTCTATTACGCCTATTTCAATTACCCATCAAATCAGTAATCAATTATTTACGAATCCAAATTGGATGGCAGAAGGATGTGTTTTTGCAACAGTTGAATTAACAAGAAATTCAAATTTCAATACTTCTTTGACAATTCCAATTGTTGTTTCAGGAAGTGCAACTTCTGGGATTGACTATACAGGAGTGCCTAGCTCAGTAACTTTTTCTCCCGGACAATCAAATTTGAGTTTTACAGTGAACTCGTTGGCTGATTTAATAAATGAGGGATTAGAGAATTTACAGATAACCTTTCAATTACAAGATCCATGTGGAAATCTCACACCACAAACTGTAGAACTCTTTATTAATGATGTACAGCCGTTGTCAGTTAATCTAAATAATCCGACAATAGAATGTCCCGGCGATGAAATTCAGATAACTGCTTCTATTTCGGGAGGTTTACCGCCTTATTCCTATTTGTGGTCGGATGGATCAATTGGGACAGGTATAACGGTATCTCCTAATACAACAGAAATCTATTGGGTTGCGGTAAATGAATCCTGTACAAATTCTTCAACTACTGATAGTGTTCTGATTAGTGTGCCTATTTTCAACCCTATTACAATAGAACTTGGGGATGATATTAATGTTATTTGTCCGTATTTAGAGGATACACTTTATGCCTCAATTTCTGGTGGTTCAGGATCTTTTTCCATCCAATGGAAAAAAGACAATTCAATAATTCTTGGAGCTAACACTGCTGAATTACCTATTAAACCCGCTTTCTCCTCCACATATATTGCAATTGCAACAGACAATTGTGGTAATAGTATATCTGATACCATAAGCTATAATATAATGAGTCCACCTTTAATTGTTAATACTTCTCCAAATATAGAAATTTGCCCTGGCGATAGTGTATATATCAGTGCACAGGTTTCGGGGGGATATGGAAGCATTTCTTATCATTGGTTGGATTTAGAAGTGTTTACATCTGGGGTTTGGGTCAAACCTGAATTTTCAACTGCCTATTACGTGGAAGTTAGTGATGAATGTCAAACATTTTCTGTAATTTCCTCTGTTCAAGTAACAATAGTTAAACCATCAGCTGATTTTGAAGTATCAACAGAGGAACCAATGCTCAACCTACCTACTTGCTTTCAAAATTTATCGAATAACGCGATTTCCTATTCATGGGACTTCGGCGATGGAAACACTTCATCGCTCATTCATCCGAATCATGTATATTCAAGTTCTGGGAATTATTTAGTAACATTAATAGCTACGGATGAAAAAGGTTGCATAGACAGTATAAAAAAACCAATTAAAATTTTTGAAGAGTTTTATTTTTATTTACCGAACTCTTTCTCGCCAAACAATGATAACATTAATGATGTTTTTTATGGAAATTTTATTGGGATGAAATCCATAGAAATAAGTATTTTCAATAGATGGGGAGAATTAATTTACAGCTCAGAGAATCTTGACTTTTCTTGGGACGGTACTTTCAAAGATAAACAAGTACCCATTGGAACCTATACATGGATGTTAAAATACAAACGAAATGGATTTCGAAATAATCTTATTGTTGGTCATGTAAATTTGATTCGCTAATCATTCGAAATGATTTCAAACAATTCATTAAGATTTGGTGAAATTATTACCTCAATCCTTCTGTTCTTGGCTTTATCATTTGCATCTACTGGGTAATACTCTCCTCTTCCAGCGGCCATTATTTGTGTGGGGTTCATGGTGGAATTAGCCAAAAGAATATCGACAACTGATGTTGCCCTCAGGACAGATAATTCCCAGTTGTTTTTTGGAGATGTTGCTGCGGACATTTTGTCGGTATCTGTGTGACCCTCAACTACAATCTCAAGTTCCTTCTCATTTTCAAGCACTTTTCCGAGTTCTACCAATGCTTTTTTACCTTCTGGTTCTACAATTGTACTTCCTGACTTGAATAATAATTTTGCCTCAAGACTTACGTAAATTCTACCATTTTTTTGAACAACTGTTAACCCTTGGTTTTCAAAACCGCGCAATGCATTCGCAACCTTTGCTTTCAATAATTGGACAGCTTGGTCTTTTTTACGTATTGCTTCTTCAAGTTCGTTTACACGTCTTTCTCGTTCTTCTAATAATTTTTGTTTGGCCTTTAGTTCATTATCAAGTTTCAACAAAGCGTCCTCTTTCGCTTGAAGTTCCTTATTCTTTGCTTCCAAATCAGCTTGTAATGCTGCCGTTTCTTTTGCACTTAAATTTTTTAATTTATCAAATGACTTTTCTAAAGATTCGTGTTCTAATTGAAGTTTGGTGAAATCTCTATTCAGGATTCTCCATTTATTTCCAAGAACACTTGTGTCTTGTTTAATTTTAGAAAGGTCTTTCGATGCAATATCGTATTTCGTTTTCAAGTCCTTAGCCTCCGCTTCGAATTGATTGCTTGAACTTTTAAATTTTTCAAGTTCCTCTGAGCATGCCTGTTCTTTCTTTAATAAGTCTTTGTATTTTTTCGCCGGTACACATGAGTAAAGTACAGCAGTTGAGAGTACTATAAATGAAATGAGTTTAAACATAATCTTCGTTTTATCAAAAATCGTGAAGATATCACTTTGATTTTTGCTCAACTCTTTAACTTTTTAACATTAAAAATTTCATAAAAAGAAAATGAAGCACATGGCCTCATTTTCAGCTACACTCTTCTTGGTATATTAATCAAATACAATTTTCATTTCAACCCTTCTGTTTTTCTGTCTACCTTCTGGAGTATCATTATTTGCAATTGGTTTAGTTTCTCCAAAATAAAGAACAATCATTCTCACATCTTCAACTCCATTTAAAACAAGATAGTTTCTTAAAGCTTCCGCACGTTTCTTAGATAAAACCAAGTTTCCATTGTCATCTCCAACATTATCTGTATGACCAGAAATTTGAAGTTTCCAAGTTGGTTTCTTTTTCAAGACTTCAGCCAACTCATCCAAAGACGGTTTTGAAGGATCCTTAATAATATCTTTGGCTGTCTCGAACTCTAAATTATCAAATGCCGTTTTTAATACTTCAATAATTTCTTTTTCGATAACAGGACATCCTTTATTTGATTTCGGACCTGGTGTATTAACACAATCATCGTCTTTATCTAATAATCCGTCACCATCAGAATCTTTATACGGACAACCTTTGTTTTCCTTAGGACCAGGATTTGTTGGACATTCGTCATTTTTATCCAAAAGCCCATCTCCGTCTGTATCAGGCCATGGACAACCTTTGTTTTCCTTAGGACCTGGAACTTCTGGACATTCATCCACAAAATCAAATAACCCATCTTTGTCTTTATCTGGACATCCTTGGAACTCTACAGAACCAGCATCTTTAGGGCATGCATCTTTGATGTCAATGATTCCATCATTATCGGTATCCGGGCAACCTTTATATTTCTCAGGTCCAGGATTATCAGGACAATCATCATCGATATCACGAATACCATCCCCATCTTTATCCGGACAACCATTAAATTGTGTTAGGCCAGCAATCTCAGGACAATCATCTTTTTTATCAATAATTTTATCTCCGTCCTTATCCGGACATCCGTTAAACTCATTTAAACCAGGGTCATCTGGGCAATCGTCTTTTTTATCAATAATTTTATCCCCATCCCTGTCTGGGCAGCCTTTAAATTCTAATGGACCTGGAATATCTTTACATTCATCTTCTGTATCCTTTATTCCATCCCCATCAGTATCTGGGCAACCTTTGAAAGCCCAAACACCAGGTTCAGTAATACAGTCGTCGTTTCTATCCGAAACTTGATCTCCGTCAATATCTCTGATAGCATCGTAAAGCACCGGTACTCTAACTCCCGTGTAAAACTCCAACCCTCTTACTTGTCCGCGTGCGAACAAAGTTCTAAAATCTGTCATCCCTAGAGTTAGAGGGCCCAAACGAGTTGCAATACCAGCCTTGAAACCTGAATATTCATTCATAGAAATTGGCACATGAATTCCAAACCATGAATAATCGAAGCTTGGTGTGATGCTAAACTGATTCGCCATTTTAACTTTTGCTTGTCTTTTTGGTGAAATTAGATTTAACATCCCTGTGGCATTTACATAAAAATACTTCCAAATATGATAATCAACTTGAATACTTAAAGCAGAGGGGGTTTGTACCCAAAATGTTGAAGTAGTGTCTTTCGCACCAGCCACCCATTCCGTAGGATCGAGAGATTGGGTTATCAAGGAATCAATTATTTTATCAAATTCAACGAGTCCTCCTGTTGCAGATTGAAACTGATTTAAATCAAATTTACGATTAACATCTACCGAAAAATCTCGACTTAAACCACCTTTTGTAAAGCGCAATGCCCCTAAATCTAAAAGTGAAGCACCAATGCGTAAATCATATTTGTTTTTGTTTTTCATCCACAAATTCGATTTTCCATCCATATCAAATTTGTATTTTTTGTATTTCGGTCGCCATTCGTATACAACACCTAAATCTACACCATAACCTGATTTACTTGATGGTCTTGGCAAACCGAAACCATTTGTTTCAATATTGCCAGCCACTAACTTATCGAAATTATTAGAATATCCGTAGGCAAAATCACCTTGTAGAAAAAAGGAAGTATCTTCATCTACTAATCCGTACTTAAAATTATCTGTATAAACATAAGCCGCAGAATAGCCTTGCATGTATTTTAAATCCGCTCCTACTTTCAAAAAATGTTCATTACGATCTTGCAAAACATGCCCCAAATTTATTCCATATTCCGTCCAAGTCATATGATTTAAATTTAGAAGTTCTTCAGGTAATGTTCTACCCCATAAATCACTGGTATCCAATCCTGATTCTGCTAAAACCGCAAGTTTAGGATCTATATTGTCAATATTTGTCATTGAGCGCAGTTTGGCGTTAAAGCCTACTGAAAATTTTGGCGTAATATGAAAGGCAAAATTCAACAAATCTAATTGATAATTCATGTAAATTCCTCTAGGGCTTTTAGTTAATGTATCGTATAAATGTTTTATTATCCCTTCACTAAAAGGCTCTAAATTAAATTGTTCAAAAGGTTGAGCTCCCCAACCTTCAAATATGGTGTCTTTGAATGAATTTATCCACCAATAACTTTCACCAAATCTGTTTTGTTGAGCATCTCGCATGTATTTTGCATCGAAATAGCCAAAATTTTGGTAAAGATTGAAATTCGTACTAAACAGATTCAAATCAAAGCTAAACCTTCCGTCAACAAAGCTTGCAGGATTAATGTCATTACCCATTACACCGGCATAATTACTCGTGTTGACACCTAAATAATTTTGACTTTTAACATTTGATACAAAAAGAATGAGCAGTGAGCTTAAAATCAAATTTTTCATTGTAACTATCGATTATATTGTATTAAATAAAAACCTAAAAACGTGGTTATGGA
>DORI01000037.1 GCA_003512365.1 Crocinitomicaceae bacterium
AGATGGCACATATAGAGGATCTGAAATAAAGATAAACAACGAAAAAAAACGAACGGCAAAACTACAGATTGATGCAGAAGGGTATTATCCTAAGGAAATAATAAATCACACTATATCGGCATTAAGTCAAAGTGATACATTTTACTTAACGCCAATAACACATGGGTCAATTACAAAATTAGACGACATTTTCTTTGTTGGAGGACTTGCCATTATTCTAGATGAGTCATTGCCAAGGTTAAAAAAACTTCGGGATTTTTTAGCCGTCAATGAAAGTGTTTCTATAGAAATACAAGGTCATGTGAATGAAGAAGGGGCTAATTCCGTGCGGTCTAAACAATTATCCAAAAAACGAGCAAAAAAAATAATGGATTACCTTGTCAAAAATGGAATAGATCCGAAACGATTAACGGCAGTAGGAATGGGAAATTCATCGCCAGTGTATCAAAATCCCGAAACAGATGAACAGAAAGAAGCAAATAGACGGGTAGAAATAAAAATTAACTAAGCATAATAAGGGGAAATCAACCAATAGACCATTACGCCTGTTATGGCAACGTAGAGCCAAATAGGGAAAGCGAAACGAACTATTTTTTTATGCTTTTCAAAATCACCTGCCCAAGCATTAAGATATGCAAAGAGGACTAAGGGAACCACAGCCATGCTTAGAATAATATGCGAAGCCAATAGAATGGTATAAATATTTCTTGAATTTCCAGCTACTGCTTTTTCATAACTCGAAAGCATCCCATCCTTGTTCGAATCTCCAAAATAAGTTGGATCAGAGGTTAGATGATAAGCTACATAGCAGATCAAAAAAAGTATGGACAACAATAGCGAAAAACGAATTAATTTTCTATGTAATTCAATCTTTTTTCTTCGTATCGAAATTAAGGCAGCAATAAGTAAAATGGCAGTAACGCCATTGAAGCCCGCATAAATTGGTGGGAGAAAACTGAGGTTACCGGGTATGCGAATTCTGAACAATGCACCAACGACCACTGGAATTAATACAGATACCGCGATTATGATATTTTTATAGGCTTTAATTTGTGTTGCTTTCAAGGTTTTCATTATATAGTATTTTTATTTCATTAACCATTCTTTTATATTCTTGTTCATTTACCGATAAATCAAAATTTGTTATTTGATATACGCCTCGAACTCGACCTTTTACATCTACCAATGTAAATGAACCAGAATGGGCATAGCCCCCCGCAGAAAGACTATCTTTTCCTGCAAAGGTGAGGAAATTATCAATGCCTAATCGATGGGTTTCATTTTCGTTACCGGTTAAAAAGTCCCAATTTTTTGAAGGCAGATGATGTTGTCTCTTATATTTCCTCAATTGACTAGGGTTGTCGTGTTTTGGATCAATGGTAAAGGATAGAAATTGAATCTTCGACCGCACCTCTTTGGGCAAATCGTTATTTAATCGCAACAATTGATGATTCAATATGGGACAAATAGTGGGACAGGAGGTAAAAAAAAATTCTGCNNAGTTTGTTTTTATAGGTTTCATTGTTAACCACTACAGAATCTTGGTTGAAAAAGGTAAACGATGGAATTGTGGCATAGATGGTATCAGGCAAGCCGTTCTTATAAATTACATCTCTTTTTCCTAAAATAGGTAAGGTTTTGGATTCTTGGGTGCAACGAAAGAACAAGAAAAGCAACAAACTAACGGCGAGCCCTTTCTTGATCATATTGCTTTAATAACAGGGCTAGACTCTCTTTCATTCTACGTATCAATCCTTCATCATTTCCTTTTAACACCATTCTTAAATTATTTTGTTTATCTACAAGCAGAAGAAGTTCTTGGAATGCCTGCCCTCCATAATAATTCGAGCCCTCTTGCAACAAGTTTTGGTTGTTATTCGTGATATTATAAATGGTTCTCGCATCACCTTTAGCTAAAATCCAAATATCAGGGTCGTACCCTTCTACTTGATCTTTAATTGTTTGTTGCAAATCTTGAAGCCCTCCCGCCTCCTTGCCTTTGCCATCGGTAACAAAGGAAATTATTCTCACTTTTTTTAGTTGTTTATGCTTGTTTTTTCTAATGTGTTGATATAAGATCTGGTTTAAAAGATAAAAAGAAACAGCACAGGAGTAAGGGCAGGATTTTTGTAATGTTGTAAAAATAATCACATCATTTTTAAACTCTTCAGAATTTCGTTGATTCCCCTTGACATCTGTAAACGAATAAGCGGGCAACTTCCCAAAATGCTCTAAACTTTTAAAGTCATGTTTGCATGAGCGCGTTGCAATGAATACCAATACTAAGGCAGGCCCGAAGACGAGTAAAAAACTAAGAAAATTAAGCCTTTTCATGGCTTGGAAACTTTACAAATTAGCCTTAAATGACAAAACGCCTTTAATGGCAGTGGCCTCCCAAAGTGCGATGAAAATCAGGTATAAAATAAACAAACAATAAGGAACAAGGATCACATATCGCAACCAGGGACGCTCATCACCAAGGTGCATAAACACAACTACAATATAACCAGCCTTGAGTATAGTGAGCGCCACAAAAGTCCATTTGACTAGAGGCCAAATGCCCGAATCCTGCTTAATAAAGGCGCCTAAAAACACCTCTAACACGGTTACCACGGTAAGTAGTATGGTAACCTTATAAATCTTTTTTCGGATGGATATACCTTCTTGCTCTGAATGTAATCCTACTTTTCCTTCAGATGGAAGGCTATATTCAATGAGATCGTCTCGCTCCATGATACTTTATATTAAATAGAA
>DORI01000213.1 GCA_003512365.1 Crocinitomicaceae bacterium
ATTTGGGCGATTATTCTGATAGTCATGAAAGATTATTTGATGAGATAGAGATATGCGTCTAAATAATCTGTTCAAAAAGTGTCGGATTATTGGTTGGCAAGAATATAGAAATTGAAATCATGAATTTCCGTTTCACAAAGAAGTTATAAAAATCACTTTTTTCCTGACCCGTATGGTTTAGTGCGCCGAAAACTCACATCGAGCATATGAAATCTACCCGATCTGTAAAAGAAATTGTATCTGAACTTTAAAGTGAATTATTAGGTTAAGACCAAGTTGTACCCTCTTTTCCATCCTTTACAACGATCCCTGCTGCCGCAAGTCCATCTCTGATTTTATCTGAAGTTGTCCAATCTTTTTGTTCTCGCGCTTGACTTCTTAAATTAAGGACCAGATCCATCACAGGATTAAGCCGGTTATCTTGCCCTTGTTCCTCTGAAAACAAACCTAACACTTGAAAGATAAAAACTTGCATAGCTGTTTGAAGAATCCCGAGGTGCTCTAACGTAATAGTCTCTTTTCCGTCGTTAATTAAGTTGATGTAACGGACCGCTTCAAATAAATTTGCAATTAATATTGGGGCATTAAAATCGTCTTGCATGGCCTCATCGAATGAATCTACTAATTCTTTCCATTTGAATGAAGTGCTTGCCGAATGTGAAACCTTCTCTATTAACTTCAATCCTTCCATCAGCCTGTTCAGGCCTTTTTCTGCTGCATCTAAACCTGTTTCTGTAATATCTAATGTGCTGCGATAATGCGCCTGCATCATGAAAAAACGAATCACATTGGGTGCGTATGGTTTCTTAAAAAGTGGACTTGTTCCTTCCACAATCTCTTTGGGTAAAAAGAAATTGCCAAGGCTTTTACTCATTTTTTGGCCATTTACATTTAACATATTGGCATGCATCCATATTGAAGCCGGTTGACAACCGAATGAACCACAACTTTGCGCAATCTCATCTTCATGATGGGGGAATTTCAAATCCATACCTCCTCCGTGAATGTCAAACTGTTTACCTAGGTATTTTGTACTCATTGCTGTACATTCAATATGCCAACCTGGGTTACCATCACCCCAAGGAGATCTCCAAATTTGCATATCTTCAGGATTTGCTTTTTTCCAAAGAGCGAAATCTGCAAAGAACCTCTTTTCGTCTTGGTTATTTAATGTACGAGTTTCGTTTTCTAGTTCCTCTACCTTTCTGCCGCTTAAAATACCGTAATTGAAATCTTGCATGTATCGTTTTGTATCGAAATATACACTTCCATTAACGGAATACCCGTATCCATTTTCCAGAATTTTCTCTATAATTTCAATTTGCTCTTGAATGTGTCCTGTTGCTGTTGGCTCAATACTTGGCGGAAGCATGTTGTAAAGCCGCTGTAATTCCTGAAATTTGACATTGTATTTGTAGACAATTTCAAGAGATTGAAGTTGTTCTAAACGAGCTGCTTTTCCAATACTATCTTCCTCTTGTCCCGCCGAATTTGTTATGTGCCCGGCGTCTGTTATATTACGAACATATTTTACTTTGTACCCAGCGTGTAAGAGGTACCTGTAAACAAGATCGAAATTGATAAATGTTCGCATGTTCCCCATGTGAGGCTCACTGTAAAGGGTAGGTCCACACACATACATACCAACAAATTGTTCGTTTCTCGGAGTAAGGATTTCTTTTTTTCCTGATAAACTATTGTAGATTTTGACTTTGTGTTCCATGTTGACTTTACTGGAAATTATTGCTGTGTTCTAAGTTCCTTAAATGTGTGGAAAACAACTATTCCATAACCAGCAGCAACCATTCCATGAAAGGCTAATGTTCCTATATTTCCATCAACCAACATGAAATAGGCACTTGTGCTAAAAACTAGAAAAAAGACGATTTCAAGCATGTTTACAATGGAAAGTTGCTTTTTGTCGTATTTGTTTCCTGAAAATTCTGATTTCTTATTTACATTAAACTTAGGCGTTCGAACAAAGGAACTTTTGATCCCAAGCCATCCCTCAAGTACCGCAACTGCATTACTCAAAGCTAAAGCCGATGAGATGGTAAGAAATAAAAAAAATTGGGGTACAAACTTCACTAAATCTTTGACTGTATTTCCTGTTTTATCACGGTATGCAATCCAATAATATAACATTAAAATGAAGGTGCTTGTGTAGAAAAAATAATAAAACTTGATAAAATCTTGTAAATCTGGAAATGACCCGGCTATATTGCTCATAAACAGACTTGAAATTGAAAGCGTCATAATAAAAAGGAACACGGATGAATTGAACAAATGAGACATCCCATGAAACTTGTCTGATAAACGCACCCCTTTAGAAAACACAAGTCTTTTCCACATTTTCAAAAAGACCTCCGCACCACCCTTCATCCAACGGTGTTGTTGATTTTTAAGCGCCGACATGGTAATTGGTAATTCTGCCGGGGAAACGACATCGACTAAATACGTGAATTTCCACCCTTTAATTTGTGCACGATAACTTAAGTCCAGGTCTTCTGTAATGGTGTCGTGTTCCCAACCACCTGCGTCTTCTATACATGATTTTCTCCAAACCCCTGCGGTTCCATTAAAATTAATAAAGTGATCGTTACTGTTTCTTCCGCATTGTTCAATAATAAAATGTGCATCTAATCCGAAAGCTTGAAGCTTAGTAAGGGACGAATAATCTTTATTTAAATGTCCCCATCGCGTTTGAACTACACCAATTTTATCGTGTTTAAAATGCGGTATGGTTTTCTTTAAAAAATCAGGGTCGGGAACAAAGTCGGCATCAAAAATAGCAATGAATTCGCCTTCTACCTGATCCATGGCATCATCTAAGGCTCCAGCTTTATAGCCTTTTCTGTTGACGCGATGAACATGAGAAATATTTAACCCTTTGTCTTGCCACTCCTTGACTTTTTTTGCAATAATATCCTTTGTTTCATCTGTTGAATCGTCTAATACTTGAATTTGAAACTTGTCTCTCGGATAATCAAAAGCAGCAACAGTATCAATAATTCTGTCTGCCACATACATTTCATTGTACATGGGCAATTGAACGGTTACTTTAGGCGCATTTAATTCGTCAAAATTTGCTTTCTGCTGTTCTTTTATCTTTTTCATGTTCATGAGATAACCAAATCCCAAAGAAAGTTGGACGGATGCATATAGAAAAATAAACACTGAACATGCTGTATAGACAATCAATATTGCCGATGCCACCAAATGCGACCAAAAATAAGGTTGAACCTCTTCTTTTCCGTCTATTGTTGTTGTTCTGCTTCCCCAATCGAAAAGCCATGTTGCCTGCTGTTCTTCCGCAAAGAAAATAGATGGAATTAACACAAATGCAGCCAATGCAAAATGCGTTAATTTGATTTTTTTAAAGTTAAAATTACTCACGAGCATCAAAGATAAGTCATTATTATTTAACCAATGTCATCTCGTCAACCAAATGCCGCGCACCTGAATAAATATCCATAACCCATAAGACGTAACGTATATCAACCACAACATTTCTACAGCGCGAAGAATCAAATAAATAATCGCTCATGGTGCTTTCCCATGTTCTGTCAAAATTCAAACCCATTAGGTTCCCATTTTCGTCTAATACAGGCGATCCTGAATTTCCGCCGGTTGTATGATTTGAACCCGTAAAACAAACCCAAAGCTGTCCGTTTTGAGCATAATTTCCATAATTTTTCTGCTTGTGTAACTCCAGCATGCGCGGTTGCAATTCAAAATCTGCATTCCCACTGTTGTATTTTGCAATCATCCCCTCAAGAGTCGTGTGTTCCGTATATTTCATTCCATCAGTTGGAGTTGATCCTTCCAATTTGCCATAAGTTAATCGTAATGTGCTATTTGCATCTGGCCAATGTTTTTCATTAGGGAACATCTCTTTTTTACCTTCAACATATAGTTGAAGTAAAGCGCTCATTTCGTTCGAAAAGTCTTGATAAGCCGGAATTACGTAATTTCTAAAAGGCGTGATGTAGCTAGAATAATGTTTAAAACCAAGGTCTTTATTGAGTTTTTTAATGCTCTTTTCGTTGAAATTTGAAAGAAAATTCAAATAACGTTCCTTGTCTGTAAAAATTGATTTTGCGTAAACAACATTGGAAATCGACTTGATATAGTTATCGTACCACTCCGAAGCTAGGGAATGCTTTATGTCCTGTGTAATCCCTTTCCATTGGTCCGTGTTGTTAAAATATTCTTTTGTAAGTCTATTAAAAATTTCATTGTCGACTTGTGGGTTATAATTTTTAAAAAACCCTTCAGCTCCGACCTTAAGTCGTTCCAAGACGGCATTCAATTCACCACTTGTTTTATATTTCTGATAATTCGAAACTAAGTCATTAATAGCTCTTGCTAACTTAAAATATTCAGGGCCATACGAAAAATATTCAACCCCCATGGCGTATTTAAACTCCCAGTTGACGTCGCGTTCTACCAAGGCATTCATTTCATTAACGACAGATGCATATTTCTTCCATTCTTCTTTGGAATTGGCGCGTTTAATATATTCTGCTTCTTTGTTTTGTTTTAACGTAACTGCGTCTAGCGTTCTTAAACCATCAATTTGCCCTATCCATTTTTTCCATGCATTAGCAATGGATGCCTGTTTAGCGGCGTACTGTATTCTGGTAAGGTCAGATTCCTTCATTGCAGCATCAATAACTCCCAATGACAAATCTCTCATGTGAATTCTAGCTGGTCGTTCTTTTTCAATGATAAATTTCAAATATGACGACACCACATGTTGTTCTGTTTGACCTGGAAATCCATAAACCATGGTAAAATCTCCTTCTTTTCTATCTCGAAATGAAATATTTAAATACCTAATTGGGGTGTAAGGAACGTTTTCTTTTGAATAGGCCGCAGGTTTATTATCTTTCCCGGCGTAGATACGAAAAACCGAAAAGTCGCCCGTATGACGAGGCCAAACCCAGTTGTCGGTGTCACCTCCAAACTTTCCAATTGAATTTGGAGGAGTGCCCACGAAACGAATGTCAGTAAATATTTCTTTTACCATCATATAATAGTCATTCCCGTAATTAAAGGCTTTCACCTCTGCTTCATAACCTGAATTGACAACNNGACAACTGTTTCTGATATGATTTTCTTGATATTACTTTGAATTGTAGATTGATCATCCTTTGAAGATGCGCCTTTTAATACCATTGCCGTTACATCTTCAATTCGCACGATTCGCACTGCAGTTAAACCGGGGTTGGGAAGTTCGTCTGCTAAGGTTTGAGCCCAAAATCCATTTTTAAGGTAATCTTTTTCAAGAGACGAATGTGATTGTATTTGTGAATAACCACAATGATGGTTGGTTAAGAGTAAGCCTTTTGAAGAAACGAGCTCCGCGGTACACCCTCCACCGAATTGAAAAAT
>DORI01000155.1:0-14857 GCA_003512365.1 Crocinitomicaceae bacterium
GTTGGATTATTTCCTCGAGTACCGAAGGATTAAACACCATTGGATTGAAGCCTGAAAAAAAATACAAGGTTTTTAATGGTGATTTGGAATGTAGTTTCAGGCAATTTAAAACTTATACTGGATCGTTAAAATAAGAAATAAAAAAGCTGTTCTCACAGCTTTTTTTTAAATTATCTCTTTTCAATTTCGACGTACTCTCTCGCCGTTTTTCCGACGTAAATTTGACGAGGACGTCCAATTGGTTCTTTATTTTCAGTCATTTCTTTCCATTGTGCTATCCAACCTGGGAGCCTGCCGAGGGCAAACATCACGGTGAACATTTCTGTTGGAATTCCAATAGCCTTGTAAATGATTCCCGAATAGAAATCAACGTTAGGATATAAATTTCTGGATTTAAAGTATTCATCCTCCAATGCCACTTTTTCCAATTTTTTAGCAATGTCTAAAAGCGGATCGTTTACTCCTAATTTTTCTAAAACATCGTCACACGTTTTTTTAATTATTCTCGCTCGAGGATCGAAATTCTTATAAACTCTATGACCGAATCCCATTAACCTGAATGGATCATTTTTATCTTTTGCTTTCATAACCCATTTGTCGACATTTCCTCCATCGTTGTGGATAGCTTCCAACATCTCAATCACCTCTTGATTCGCACCACCATGAAGTGGACCCCAAAGCGCAGAAATTCCTGCAGAGACTGTGGAATATAAGTTTGCTTGTGAAGAACCAACGATACGAACTGTTGATGTCGAACAATTTTGCTCGTGATCTGCATGTAAAATCAGTAATTTGTTTAATGCGTCTACAACAACTGGATCAACATTATAATCCTCAGTTGGCATTGCAAACATCATGTACATGAAATTTTTACAATAATCATAATCATTGCGAGGATACATAAAAGGATGCCTCATTGAATTCTTGTATGCCCATGCCGCTAAGGTGGGTAACTTGGCAATTAAGCGATGTTTTGTTAAATTTTTCTTTTCGTCACTTCTATTTGGATCTAGTGACTCAGGATAGAAAGTCGATAAGGACGAAATCATAGAAGACAATACTCCCATTGGATGTGCTTGAGCAGGGTAAGCCTCAAAGAATTGCTTCATATCTTCGTGAACTAACGTATGCTTTTTTATGTTCAACTCGAAATCATTCAATTCTTTGACGGTTGGTAATTCACCGTAAATCAATAGATATGCGACTTCCAAAAAGGTTGCCTTCTCTGCCAATTGTTCGATAGAATACCCTCTGTAATGCAATATCCCTTCTTCGCCGTCTAAGAAGGTGATGGCACTCTTAGTTGCACCGGTATTTTTGTACCCAGTATCAAGAGTGACATACCCTGTTAAATCGCGAAGTTTTGAAATATCTATCGCCTTTTCGTTTTCAGTACCAACTATCACAGGTAGCTCGTAAACTTTACCATCTAATTCTATTTTTGCTATTTCACTCATGTCTCATATGTAATAAACGTTTAATCTTTGTGCCTAAAATTACAAAAGAAAAAAAGAATGAATATCCTTTTAATAAAAATATTTTCAATTCAATTCACTACCAATATTATTGATCATCTATAAATTCAGAACAATATAATCCAACATCATCTGAAACAAATGATTACGTGTGTTTCCTCCATAAATTCCATGATTTCTATTTGGATAAATAAACATGTCAAATTGTTTGTTAGCTTTCACTAATGCATTTACCATTTCTAATGCGTTCTGATAATGCACGTTATCATCAGCCGAACCATGAATAAGCAAATACTTTCCCTTCATTTGCTGAACATAATTTATTGGTGAGTTTAAATCGTAGCCATTCTGATTTTCTTGAGGAGTACGCATAAATCGCTCAGTGTAAATATTATCATAATAACGCCAATTTGTAACAGGAGCAACAGCTATGGCCATTTTGAAAATGTCAGCCCCTTTTGTAATACCAAGAGAAGCCATGTACCCCCCATAACTCCATCCCATAATACCGAATCGAGTAGCATCAACATAAGGAAGTTTTTGCAATTCTTTACAAGAGTTCAGCACATCCTCAATTTCTAATTTACCGAGTTGTAAATACGTGCATTTCTTGAATTCTGCGCCTCTATACATGGTGCCTCTTGGATCAACAGAAAAAACAATGTATCCTTTCTGGGCTAAAAGCTGATGATACATATAATCGTTACCATCCCATGCATTTTTAACCTCATTGCTCCCTGGCCCTCCGTATACAGTTACATAAACCGGATATTTTTTGGTAGCATCAAAATTATGTGGCTTGATAATCGATGCGTTCAATTCAACTCCATTTGCATTAATTTGGATAAATTCTTTAGGTGATAATTTATAGCCTGATAATTTCTCTTTAAGTTCTTGGTTGACCTCCAACTCTGCTACTAATTCTCCTTTGGCATTTCTTAAAACATGCGTAGTTGGAGTATTCGCTGTGGAATAGGAATGAACGAAATACTTAAAGCCATTTGTAAATTCTGCTTCACTCCATCCTGATTCATCCGTTAAGCGAGCCGAGGCTCCTGTTTTTAAATTCAGTTTATAAATAATTTTATTCAAGGGACCATTTGAAGCTGCACTGTAAAAAATAGACCCAATCTCTTCATCCAAACCCAAAAATTCCATCACATCCCAATTTCCAGAGGTAAGTTGTTGTGACTTTCCATCAAAACCTACTTTATATATATGATTGAAGCCAGAAGTCTCACTTGTTCGAATGAGTGATTTTCCATCTTTTAATAGCATTAAATTATCATCTATTTCCACATATGAGTTTGATTTTTCCTCGAAGAAAACAGTGGTACTTGGTTTTTTTAAAGAGAAATCGACTAAATGATATTTTAAGTGATTTTGGTGCCTGTTTAAGGTTTGTAAGATTAATTTATTCTCAGTTGAAGACCAATTAATTCTCGGAATATATTCGTACTTTCCTAAATCCAATTTTGAAATTTTTCCACTTTTCACGTTCACAAAATGGGCAGTAACAACGCTGTTATCCTCACCTGCCTTTGGATATTTATATTTGTAATTTTCAGGATACAAACTTCCATAAAACGAAAGACTAAATTCCTTAACCTCTTTCTCATTAAATTTTAAAAATGCAATGGTTTTGCTATCGGGAGACCATCCGTATGCCTTCGTAATTGCAAATTCCTCTTCATACACCCAGTCAGTAGTTCCATTTATAATTTTATTTTTCTTCCCGTCCTGTGTTAACTTTTTTATTTCTCCGGTGACTACATTTTTAACAAATAAATCATTCCCATGTATGTATGAAACCAATTTACCATCCGGAGAATATTCAGCCAAAGTTTGAGGGGCGTGCTCTTCATCTAATGCCGAAAGCTTTTTACTCGCAATATCAAATAAGTAGTAACTTGCAGCGTAACTTCTTCGATAAATTGATTCGACATCACACATGAAAAGAATTTTAGTTTCGTCACTATTAAACTCATAATCATCATATTGTAATTGTTTTCCTTTGTAGTGAAGCAAGGTTCCATCAACAAGAACACTTCCTTTATCATTAGGATCACTTATCTTGTATTTTCTAATAGATAAATCTTCAGAAGGTTTTGTGTAATATTCGCCATCTTTCATAGATTTGAATCCATCGACACCTTTCGCGTAGAATTCATAATTTTTCCAAATCTTTTCAATGGTTATTTCTTGACCTAATGAGGTAGAAGAAATCAAAATTAGTAACAAAAACACTCCTGTTATTAAGCTTCTCATAGTTTCAATTTTAATCGAAATTACAATTGTTTTTTTTGTAGTTGAAATTTTACGGAAAGATTGGTTAAAAAAAAGATAAATCTTGTTAACAAAAAGGTAACCTGTTATTTTTAAAAATTATGTAATTTTGTTGTATTACTTGAGTTGATAACCTAGAGGAAAGATTCCGAAACCGACTCGAGTTGTGAACGAATAAAAATAAACACATGTCTTTAAAACTGACGTTCCGTGTTTTAGATAACAACTACTCTTTCCAAATCTTAAATTTTTAATTATGAAGAAAATTTTATTCTCTGTCTTTTCACTATTAGCTGGAATTAGCTACTCGCAAGATTGCGCAAAAATATTTATTTCTGAATACGTGGAAGGTTGGTCTAACAATAAAGCTATAGAAATTTATAATCCAACATCAAGTACTATCAACCTAGGGGAGTACTTTGTTGCGCGTTATTCAAATGGTTCGACAACGGCAACTGTTGCTAATTCAGTTCAATTATCCGGAACGATTGCACCTTGGGATGTTTACGTTGCGGTTTTAGACAAAAGAGATCCTAACGGAACTGGACAAGAAGCCCCAATTTGGGATTCATTAAACGTACGTGGCGATGGGTTTTATAGCCCGGTTTATAATACAAGCAATGCTTTCTACTGGAATGGTAACGATGCTGTGATGTTAGCAAAAGGAACACTTCCGGCAGATCCTGCACTTTTAATTAATGCTACTAATGTTACCAATTTCTCTATCATCGATATTTTCGGGAAAATTGGTGAAAATCCAGCAAACGAAACCGGATCTTCAGCAGGAAATGACGGAGCTTGGTCAACACAATTTCCATATAGTACGGGGCTTGGTGTTTTGGTAACGAAAGACCATAGTATGCTGAGAAAAGCTTCTATTAAAAAAGGAGTAACAACACCTGTTTCTTTCTTTGATCCACTTTTGGAATGGGACACGATTCCAGCTGTAGTTGTTCGTTTAGATGCGAATGGAGATACTCTATTTGGTACTTCTGGAAATCCAATTTTAGACGGGAATTGGTTTTCATTAGGTGAACACGATTGTGCTTGTAATCCAGCAAGCATTTCAGAAAATAATAATGTATCAGTTTCTGTTTATCCAAACCCGACATCAGATTATCTTAATGTAAAAATGAATGGTAATGTAAACAGTGCTGTCTTGTTAGATGCCTTCGGAAAAAACATTGGAACTTATCGAAATCTGATGTCAAAAACTCATTTGCAAGTGAATGTTGAGCAATTAACAGGAATTTATTTTTTACGCCTTCAAACATTAGATGGCAAAACGATTACGAAAAAAATTATCATAAAATAAAGACATTTTTCGTAGGTCGTAAGTTATGAAATATATTTTCATTTTTGCTTTAACGTGTTTGACATGTTCGCTTTTTGGGCAATCTACCTTGATGGGTACTGTTACAGATGATGTTACCAGGCAATCGGTTGTAGGCGCGAGAGTTTCCTTAATTTCTTCGGATGGCTCTGTTATAAAATTGGGTACGGACACTGAGGGGAAGTTTTCCTTCAACGGGTTGTCGAAAGGAAAATATATCGTTCAAATAACCATGATTTCGTTCGATACCATTCGGGAGAACGTAATTATAGACAAACCACTGATAAAGATGTCTTTTGTCTTAGGCGGCAGTAAAGAATTGGATGAAATTCGGTTAATCAGCAATCTTGTTAAGGATAATCAAAACGTTCCCGTTGCATTGACAAAAATTTCCTTACAAAAAATAACTGAGGAACTAGCATCACGTGATCTACCCATGCTATTAAATGGTACCGCAGGAGTTTACGCAACCCAAACAGGAGGAGGAGATGGAGACGCAAGAATTAATGTTAGAGGATTCGACCAACGCAATGTGGGCGTTATGATTGACGGAGTGCCGGTGAATGACATGGAAAATGGCGCTGTTTATTGGTCTAATTGGTTCGGTCTGGACGCCATTACTTCCCAAATGCAAGTGCAAAGAGGTTTGGGTGCGACAAAAATTGCAATGCCCTCAATTGGAGGAACTATAAATATTATCACCCAAGGAATAGGAAATAAAAAAGGTGGGATGGTAAAACAGGAATATGGAACTGGAGACTTTTTCAGAACTGTTGCTTCGTACAACTCAGGAATGACTAAATCAGGATGGGGTCTTACTTTATCTGGTTCTTACAAGCAAAGTAATGGTTGGGTATTCGGCACGCCTAGTCAAGGATATTTTGGTTACGGTAAGATTTCCAAAAGCATTAAATCACATTTAATTACCCTTTCGGCCTTCGCTGCACCTCAATGGCATGGACAACGATCATTTAATCAAGCTATACAATATTTTGACACAGACCTTGCTCGAAAATTAAACGTACCTATTGATTCAAATCAGCAATTTTTCGACATGGGTATTCGTTTTAATCAACATTGGGGTTATCGAACAGATGCTAATGGTAATAAGATTGTTTTTAACGAAAGAAAAAATTTCTATTCAAAACCACAAATAACACTTAAAGACTTTTGGAAAGTTAACAAGAAACTATCCATTTCAAATATGGGTTACATGTCAATTGGAAGAGGTGGAGGTACAAGTATATTTAATTCTGGGGCCTTGTTAAGAGATAGTTTAGGATTAATCGATTGGGACCAAATTGAGCAAGAAAATAAAGTTAATTCACTCTTTGGTACTCCGAATATTGACCCTATATATTCAGCTACAGAGATAAAATCCTCCCAAGTTTTATTAGCGAGTCTTAACAATCATTTCTGGGTAGGATACCTTGGGCAATTTAACTATTCTTATTCTAAAAAAATAGAATTTTCAGGAGGTATAGATTTTAGGTATTATGAAGGAAGACATTACCAACGTATTCAAGATTTACTTGGCGGCGACTACTTTGTAGATAAATTGGATAAAAATGCTGACTCTCCAATGAAACGTGTTGGCGACAAGGTTGCTAAAAATACATTTAATTCTGACCGTGATGGAAATGTTCAATGGTCTGGTGCTTTTGGTCAGATGGAATATACAGGTGATAAATGGTCTTATTTTATTAATGTTTCTGGGATTGTAAACGGTTACCAAGGTGTAGATTATTTTAAAAAGAAAAAACTTGTTTTGCCTGATACAGTTCTTTATATTGGGTATGGCGATCAAGGAGTAAATTGGGAGGCAGATTCCATAACATATAACGGTCAGACCTATACTGTTAATAGTCCAGGACTAGAGTACCAAAAAACGGAGTGGAAATATTTACCCGGCTTTACATTTAAAGGTGGAGCAAGCTACGCTATCGACAAAGGTACGAATGCCTATTTAAATTTAGGAATCTTAAACCGAACACCTCAGTTTTCGAATGTCATTGACAACAATACCAATACTTTTTTTGGCGAAATAGTTAACGAGAAAATCTATGCTGTTGAGGGAGGACTTAATTATGCTCTCAAGAACTTTGGAATTAACTTCAATGCTTATTTTACAAATTGGAAAAACAAACCTTTTCCTTACGGAGTTCAAGTACCAGATCCTCAAGATCCAACAGAGTTCATACGCGTAAACATAAATGGCATGGATGCTATTCACATGGGTGGAGAAGTTGATGTTGCCTATAATTTTTCAAAGAAATTGAGTGCTGAACTCATGTTTTCACTCGGGAATTGGTTCTGGAATTCCTCTAAAACTATTTTTATTCCACAATATGATTCACTCGAATTTAGTTTTGATGCAAAAGGTGTACATGTGGGTGATGCTGCCCAAACCGCGCTTGCCGCAAGTTTGAGGTATGAGCCATTTAAAAATTTTTATGTCAAGTTTCAGGCGCAGTACTTCGATCGTTATTATGCCAATTTTGATCCGTTTAGCCTACAAGGGGCAAATGGTGGAAGAGAATCATGGGAGATGCCAAGTTATTACCTCATCAATCTTTTCGCTGGTTATCGTCATCCTCTTAAAAATATGACACTTGTGACAGGAGGTACAATTACCAATATTTTGAACAGCACATTTATTTCAGACGCGACGAATAATGCTAATGATATCTACGATAATTTCGACGCACAATCCGCTACAGTTATGTTCGGACAAGGTCTTCGTTTTAATTTATCTCTCACTTTACAATTTTAACCTATGAAAATGAAAAAAATAATTTTATCCGGATTACTTGCAGTAAGTTCACTAATGACTTTCGCACAAACCATTTCTGATGCTCGTAACATGGGTATTGGTCAAACTGTTACTATTCGTGGTGTTGTTACAAACGGTACTGAATTAGGTAGTATCCGCTATGTTCAAGATGCGACAGGAGCATTGCCAATTTACGGAACAGGATTAAATAGCCTTTTGAGAGGTGATTCAGTTACCGCAACTGGCCCTTTGTTAGATTTTAGCGGATTATTGGAAATTTCGCCAGTATCAAATTTCATAGATCATGGGCCTTCTTTAGGAGGATTACCAACGCCTCAAATAGTTCCTCTTTCAGTAATTAATGAAGCAATTGAAGCACAACTTGTTAGAGTGGACAATGTTACATTTGTTCAGACAGGAAATTTTGCAACTGGAAATAGTACGGTGCAAATAACGGACGGAAGTACTACTTTGGATGTTCGAATTAACGGAACTACAAATATTGATGGAACAGCAATCCCAACGGGCCCCGTTTCAATTGTTGCCCTCGTAGGTCAATTTAATGCAAATTATCAGCTTGTTCCGAGAGATTTAAATGACATTTTCCCATACATTGCTCCTGCTCGTGAGATAAATGTTAAAATGGGTGGTTTGACAGTATTAAACAATGGAACCTATATTATTGGTAATGTAGCTTCAACGAATGTTACGATTGAAAATTCAGGATCTCAGAATTTGACAGTGACAGCAACAACATTAAGTGGTACAAATGCTGCAGACTTTACCGGTACTTTCAGTGGAACAGTTAATCCAACAAGTAGCCAATCATTCACCTTGAATTTTGCACCAACAGGAACAGGAACACGTACTGCCACATTGAGTATTGCAAATGACGATAGCGATGAAAATCCATATGTGATTACATTGTCTGCTGTTGGAACAGATAATTTAGCAACGGAACCAACTTCAAATCCAACCAATTTAACTTTTCCACTTATTAAAGCATATACACTTGGTGGTCAATATGCTGCTGGTGTAAATGCTGAAAAATACATTGTGCTTTGGAAAAATGGTTCTGCAGTTACTGGTGTTCCAACGGATGGTACAACGTATGAAAGAGGAGATGTAATTGGTGATGCAAAAGTGGCATACATTGGAAGTGGAATGAGCTTCACCCCGCGTCATGTCATTGCTAACCAGAATTACCATTTCGCTGTGTATGCATTCAATGGTCCAGATGGATTTGAAAACTATAAAACAACTGCTCCAGCAACAGGAAACGTGACGAGTCAAGGAGCTCAAATTGGAAATTACTACAATGGAATTAACTCAAATTCCTCCTCATTTCTTACAAATTTATCTGCGTTAATTAATCCACATAATTTTGTCTCTTATTTTAATTACAAAACTACAATGATGAATCAATTTGAGATTCGTGATACTACCGCAGGTCAATCATATGTAGTTTGTGTTTACTCAGGAGAAAGAAAAGTATTTAACGATCCTTTTGATTGGACAGCAACTGGTTATTCACGTGAACATACCTATTCTCATTCTTGGATGCCTACTTTCCCCGCAGACAATCCTGAACAAAAAGAATACAACGACCAACATAATTTATACCCAACCAATCTTCAAAATGCGAATACGCCAAGAAGTAATTTGCCTCTAGATATTATTACAGGAAATACTGTATTTACCTATTTAGGTTGTTCAGTTGGATATAACAGTTCCAATCAATTGTGTTTTACTCCACGTCCTGAACAAAGAGGTAACGCTGCAAGATCAATATTCTACATGGCAACTTGCTACAATGGTCAATTAGGCAACAACTGGCAAATTCCGACAAATCAAAATCAAGATATTTTGAAACAATGGCATTATGCAGATTTGCCAGATAATTATGAAATTGCTCGTCACGAATATATATATTCACTTCAGAACAATAGAAATCCGTATATCGATTCAACTGATTTTGTTTGCCATGTGAATTTTTCAAACATGACCTATGATGCATGTCAAGTGGGATTACAAGAAAAGTTAGAGGCTAATTTCTCAGTATTCCCTGTTCCTTCAAATAATAAAGTGTATGCTCAAGTTAATGGATTGAACATCGTTTCATATTCAGTATCTGACGCACAAGGAAGAGAGATTATGTCGGCTACTACTTTAAACTTACCTGTTTTGGAGCTATCTGCAGATAAATTCAAATCGGGAGTTTATATCTTAAAAGTTGGCACAGAATTAGGAACGGTACAATCGTCCTTTATCATTGAATAATGTTTAAACTTTATATTATTGTATGTGTTGGAGCAAGTCTTTTGGCTTGCTCTTCGCATTTAGTAATAGAAACTTCAAGCGCTCCAATTACACCTCAGATTGAATCCTCAGCCGACACCGAGGAGATTATAAAACCCTTTCGAGATTCGATGAGTGCGATAATGAGTGAAGTTATTGCCAAAGCCGATACAAATTTTGTTGCTCAACGCCCTTCCTCTAATCTAATGAACTGGGTTGCGGATGCCATTTTTATTCAACAAACACAGACGGTTCGATTGTCAACTCCTGCTATTTGTTTATTGAATACAGGTGGAATTAGGTCAAGCCTTGGCAAAGGAGAGCTTACTTTAGGTGATTTCTACAAGCTCATGCCTTTTGATAATACAATTGTTTGGATTGAACTACCGATTGAAGCTTTAGATGATATCGCTTCTTACATAGCAAAAACAGGAGGCGAACCTGTCTCCAATTGCAGGGTAGAAAAGGGAAAATTGAAATTAAACTCCATGCGCGAAGGAGCGAAAACCTGTATCGTAATTACAAGTGATTATTTGGCAAATGCAGGCGATAAAATGGACTTCCTGAAAAAAGGTAAAATAATTAACCAAACCGGAAAGTTGATGAGAGATGTGCTGATTGATCACGCCAAACAAGAAGGTGTTTTAGATTCTAATAATGAAGTCAGATTTGTAAAATGAATCGCAGGAAATTTCTACAGAATATTACTTTAGGTTCTGGGGCCGTATTGCTCAGTTTTAATGGTTTTGGCCAATTAATTTCGAGAAAGAAAACAACAAAACTTACAATTCTTCATACCAACGATACGCATTCGAATATTGATCCTTTTCCGATTAATCACGCGAAATTCCCAGGAATGGGTGGTGTTTCGAGGAGGCATGCGTTGATTCAGAAAATAAGACAAAACGAAGATCATGTTTTACTTTTAGACAGTGGAGATATTTTTCAAGGCACGCCCTATTTCAATATGTTTAATGGTGAGTTGGAGATGAAACTCATGTCAGAATTGGGTTACGATGCCGCTACGATGGGAAATCACGATTTTGACATTGGATTAGATGGCTTTAAAAAAGCCAAACGACATGCAAAATTCCCCTTCCTATGTGCCAATTACGATTTCTCAGAAACAATTTTGAATGGCGAAACGAAGCGATTTGAAATTTTTCAAAAAGGCGATTTGAAAATTGGTGTTTTCGGTATTGGGATTGAATTAAATGGCCTGGTAACTGAAATAAATTACGAGAAAACCAAGTATTTAAATCCAATTACAACCGCAAATTCCGTTGCTAAAGAATTAAAACAAAAAGGTTGTGATTTGGTGATTTGTCTCTCACACTTGGGCTATGATTATCCTGATTCTACAAAAATTTCTGATCGAAAATTAGCGCAACAATCAACCAATATTGATATAATTCTTGGTGGACACACCCATACTTTATTAGAAAAACCAACCATTGAGAAAAATAAAAAAGGGAAAAATGTGCTCATAAACCAAGTTGGCTATGCCGGATTATATTTAGGGAGAATTGATATTGATGTGGAAAAAGGGGTGATCAGCAAAAACTTGGAGATCAAATAATTTCGATAATCTTATGAAAACATTTTCGTTGTTTCTCTTCCTGTTTTTTATATGTCCATATGCACATTTACAACATACTCCGGATCGAATTCTGTTCAATGGAATGAACGATGATGGGTCATCCTATAAAATCTACATGAAAGAACCAAGTTCCAGTAATCCTAAAGTTGCAAAAAACAAAAATATTAAGCATTTGGAGGAAATGCCAAACAAATGGGTTCCACTCTACCTTTATCATGACACACTGTGTACCTACAAACCCTGCGATGGTATTTTTGTTTTTCACATAATTCGGAAGAAAAATGAATTGTTTTGGGTAAATTTTGAAGAGAATAATTCTTTGGGTTTAGGAAAATTAAATGATTTGAGTACTAATCAATGGGAAATCGTTGCATTTAATAAAGGTTTAGAAAATCGACTAATTGCTAAAATTAAAAGAACGAAAGAAGGTTCTTTAATTATGTGTCATGAAAATACGCTCTACATAGACATAAATTCATTATCTAGACTGCCTAGAATAATAAATGATTGCACCACACAAAAAAACATAGAATTTCAAGAAATTGAATTAGCAACTTGCCAAATCATTAACTTACCAATAAAAAACTAAATTCTTTGCACCTGAATGAAGAAAACCAATTTTAAGACACAAAATTAAATTGTAGTCTATCGGCTCAAGAATTTATTAAATATTAATTTTCCCATACTAACTCTTTAAATTCTGCATTAGAAAAATCTTCACCATTAATAATAATATTTCCGGACAATCCACCTAAAAAACCCAAGGTATCACAATTATTAGACAATATTGTGACTGTCATATCAGATCCGCATTGACCGGGGTCAAAACTGTAAACATCTTGATTTTGAAAAAAATATTGCTTAATACTTGCACCTGAGGAACAAGCTTCATTTTTGAATGAAGATATTTTTGAATTAATGCATAAAGAAGGGGTGTACTTATTACACTGAAAGGCAGACAAGCAGAAAAACAAAGCAGAACTTAACAGGTAAACTAATCTTTTCATATTTAATAAAAATTAATTGATATTACTTTTTATTTAAAAGCTTGTACAATCTAAAGATTATTAAACTAAATAAGCATCACCTTACCACTTTAAATTCAACTCGTCTATTTTTAGCTTCTCTAACATCAGGTTCGTCTCCGTTACCATCTGCACCCTCTACAATATCACTACTCACCTGCAAACTGCTTTTGTGAGTAGCTTTCAATCGAGATGCATCAATACCATTCTTTACAAGATAATTTATCACAGCTTTCACACGTTCTTTATCTAAGTCTTTGTATTGCTCATCTTGAGCACCGGCTTCGTCTTCTTTTACATCCGTATGACCAATTACTTCAAGATTCATTTTAGGATCTTTTTTCATTGCATCCAAAATAAACGATAGATTTTCTGTGGCATTCGAAGTAAATTTAGCTTGCCCACCTCGGAAATGTAATTGATGTGCTTCCACTTTCTGAGCTAGGGTCATTTTTTCATCTAACTCAATCGGTTTATTGTAAATAACTGGTGAAAACGATTCCTCTAAATTAACCACAACAGGCTTGAAACATTCACACTCTTCTTCTTTATCGATTAGGCGAATAACAATATTATCTACGTAATAATAAGCATGATTCATGGCTTCTGCCTCTGATTCTTTCGGTTTTTTTACAGCTTCAAATTTCCAAGGCGTATCCGTTGAAGTATATGCTTGATTTGGCTGAAAATTACCTATTGAAATGTATTTTTCATCTCCCTTTGCAATGTAAACATTCCCAACTTTTTCCCAACCGAAAAATCCTTTTATAATTTTTCTCGGAACGCGATCCTTGGTTGGATTTAAAACCAAATGATCGTCTGTGTCACCCACTTTTGGGGGTTCTGCGCCAAAATGACTTTTTGAAAAATACAATCCAAGATTGTTAATGGCATACTTGGAACTTTCCGCTAATGAAACATCATAAGACACGCAATATTTTAAACCTTTTTTTAATGTTACTGTTTCTTTGCCTTTTTTTAGCGCAATGGTAATGTAACTTCTTTCTAAATTTCCATTCTTTCCTGGCTTGTAAGCGATTAATCCGGCGTAAGCCTCTCCACCTTGTCCTTCTTTTGGATTCTCTGAACCGAAAACATTGTTTGGAATGCCAACATCACCCGATGCGTCCTTCATAAACAAATCAGCTTTTACTTCCATTGTCGAAAGAACTTCTCCTTCTAACATTTCTACAGCGCCAATTTCAGTTACCGTTTCTTTATCCTTAGTGTTTTCGAATGTCATTTTAAACACTTCTTTTTCATTACCTTTTCCTTTTTGAGCAAAGGAAACATTTGTAACCCCAGAGGCAATAACCACCGAAAACAACGCGATTGATACTTTCTTACAATTCATAATTTTTAACAGTTTTAATGAATACTTTCACCTTTTCAGGGTCAATATCCGGATAAACTCCGTGACCCAAATTTACAATATGTCTTTGACTTTTAAAGGATTTCAACATATTTATTGTTTCTTTCTCTATTAATTCATCGGAACCATACAAAACGCAAGGATCTAAATTTCCTTGTAATGTCTTTGTTTCACCGACCAAATTTCTTGCAACATGAACATCCATATTCCAATCTAATCCTAATGCAGTACAAGGTAATTTAGAAATATCGTCTAAACTTGCCACTGCACCTTTCGAGAAAACTGTTAAGGGTACGCCATCTAATGCTTTTACAATTTTATTTATATAAGCAATACCAAATGTTGCGTACTGTTCACTTCCCAAAATTCCCGCCCAAGAATCAAATATCTGTAGCGCGTCCGCTCCAGCTTCCAACTGCCCTTTTAAATAGTCAATTGTCACATCCGAAATGCGGTTTAGCAATTCATGTGCCAAATCGGGTTTTGTATATAATAGTTTCCTTGATTCAGAAAAAGTTTTCGATCCTCTACCTTCCACCATATAACACAAAATCGTCCATGGAGCACCAGCAAAACCTATTAATGGTACTCGTCTATCTAATTCTCGTTTGGTAATCTTTAAAGCTTCAAAAACATAAGAAAGGCGATCGTAGACATCAATTTTTTTATCGAGTAAAGCAAATTGTTCTTCTGTT
>DORI01000155.1:14870-15127 GCA_003512365.1 Crocinitomicaceae bacterium
CTGAAAAAATTATAGCAGCATCGACTCCTAAAATATCTACCGGTTGAATAGTTACTTCAGCCGCAAATTCAGGTGTTTCCACTAACTCCTTGAATCCTCCCATTTTTGAACGCACAGCCCTATATTCCGGAAGAATTCTTCCGGCTTGACGCATTAGCCATACAGGATAACGGTCTAATTTCTCCCCTCTATGGGCGCGCAGATATAAATCATTTTTCAAAGACATGGACACAAATATAAGGAATGATCATGTAAAG
>DORI01000250.1 GCA_003512365.1 Crocinitomicaceae bacterium
TTTATAAAAGTGAAATTGGGAATGGACGCTTTATCAAAAAGTAAAGGTTACGTAAGCTTGTGCTTATTAATTTTACTCAATGCCACATTAAAAGCGCAAGACACATTAATGGTGAAAGGGAATGTTGATTTGTATTATGGATTTAACATCCAAAACACCGATTCGCAAGATTTAGGAATTTACGTTTCTTCCAATACGCTTCACCAACTAGACATTAATTATGCCGCGATAGAAATCACTAAGAATTATATAATTCTTAGNNCCTGTCTCCGGCATTTGGACGTTATATGACTAATAATTACCGCAACGAGATTTGGGCACTACGATGGCTTGCAGAAGCTTTTTGGCAACGTAATTTGTCGAAAAATCAACAATTGACTGTCGGAGTATTTAGTTCACCATTCTCGCCAGAAAACTGGAAAAGTAACGAGCAATTATTCTATTCACGGGCGCTTGCACCCGAATATGTTCCTTATTACCTAACAGGAATGAAATGGAGGATATCTTGTACTCCTTGGCTTACCTTCACACCTATGCTCGTGAATGGTTGGCAACACATTTCTGATCGCATTCCATCATTGGCATGGTCTTCTTTGACTGAATTAAAATGGAAAAATTGTACCCTGAATTGGACAAGTTTTTTAGGAAAAGAAAAGGCTTTGACAAATCAACTAGACTGGAGGGTATTTAATGATCTTAATGGTTCCGTTAAGATTAACGATAAATTCATAGTGCAATCTTGCGTTTATACGGGACAGCAAAGGGAAATTAACAATTGGAGAACTTGGTGGCAATTGAATACAGGAGTGAAAGTTAAGCTTAACGAGTTAAGCGCATTAGGATTAAGAGGTGAGATTTTTAGCGATTCGGAAGGTGTATTTTTTGATGGGATTTCATCACGGTTTTCTGCAGTAACAGGTGGATGGGATGTGAAACTTTCGCAGAATTTAGTAGCCCGGTTAGAAGTTAAACGATTACTCAATCGTCAACATGAAAATGCCAATTGGTTTGGATTTTTAAATTTATCTTTAGCTTTTTAAAAGTTGACGAATTAGTATAACATAAACATTAGTCAAATGGACTAAGTAAAAAGAATTTTGCACATGAAAATAATATCGTTTAACGTTAATGGAATACGCGCTGTGGTTGGAAAGACATTTCTACAAGACATGAAAAACCTTCAGCCAGATGTTATTTGTCTTCAGGAAACTAAAGCAACGGAAGATCAAGTAAAAGAGGCTGTTTCATCTTTAAGCGATTATCACGTATTTGCAAATTCTGCCGAAAGGAAAGGATATTCAGGGACAGCAATATTGTCAAAAGTATTTCCTGAAAAAGTTACTTATGGTATGGGGATTTTGGAACACGACCGAGAGGGTAGAATCGTATGCGCAACCTTTACCGATTTCCATTTAGTTTGTGTATATGTTCCTAATTCGGGAAGCGAGTTGCTTCGATTGGGTTACCGTCAAAAATGGGATGAGGATTTCCTTTCTTATTTAAAAGGGTTAGAAACCACAAAACCTGTAGTCGTTTGTGGAGATTTTAACGTGGCACATCAGCCAATTGATTTGGCAAGACCTAAGGAGAATTTCAATAAGGCGGCAGGCTATATGCAAGAAGAAATTGATGGGATGAATAATTTCATTGCCTCCGGATTTGTGGATACTTTTAGAGAATTAAATCCAGAAAAAGTTAAGTATTCTTGGTGGAGTTACCGTGCAGGAGCCCGGCAAAACAATATTGGATGGAGAATCGATTATTTTCTCATTTCCAATAATTTTATGAATTCCGTTAAATCTGCTGCGATTTACAATGAAATCTGGGGCTCAGACCACTGTCCTGTGGGGATTGAANNGGAGTTACCGTGCAGGCGCTCGTGATAAAAATATAGGGTGGAGAATAGATTACTTTTTAACGTCAACATCCTTAATTCAAAAAGTAAAATCAGCAGATATTTTAAACGAAATATACGGTTCGGATCATTGTCCAGTTGAGTTGGATTATTTTTCAAAATTTGAATAATACCAGCTTACAGTCTCCTTCAACCCTTCTTTTAAGTTATGTGTTGGACTATAGTTTAAATAATTTATCGCTTTCGCAATTGATGCTAAAGAGTGTGGGATGTCTCCTTTTCTAAATGGGCCATAACTCGGTTCAATGCTTGCTATTTTAGAATCGAAACTCACCAAATTTTTTCTTATTTCGTAAAATAATTCATTTAAATCTGAACTCTCTCCATATGCCACATTATAAACCTGGTTTAATGCATCTTGGTTGGAAGTAAACATTGCCAACTTATTGATTTGAATAACGTTGTCGATATAGGTGAAATCTCTTGAAAACGTACCGTCACCATTTATGATTGGCGACTCATGATTCATTAAGGTGTCCACAAATTTGGGAATAACTGCTGCGTAGGCTCCTGCAGGGTCCTGTCTTCTTCCAAAAACATTGAAATACCTTAAGCCAATGCATTCCATTCCGTAGGTTTTAGTAAACACATCAGCGTATAATTCACCTACATACTTTGTAATTGCATAAGGAGAAAGTGGTTTTCCAATAACATCTTCTACTTTAGGTAAACTCTCGGAATCTCCGTAGGTAGATGAACTTGCAGCGTAGACAAATCTCTTAATGCCAGCATCTCTAGTGGCTACAATCATATTCAGAAATCCATTGATGTTGATGTCATTTGTGGTAATTGGATCAGCAATTGAACGAGGAACCGATCCTAAGGCCGCAAGGTGTAAGACAATGTCAATATTCGCAACAGCCTTACGGCAATCTTCAATAATTCGAATATCACCTTCTATTAGGTGAAACGAGGGCGATTTTAATAGTTCCTCTATATTACTTCTTCTTCCAGTAATAAAATTATCTAGACAAATGACATCATGGCCTTCTGAAACGAGGTTTTCACAAGTGTTTGAGCCAATGAATCCGGCGCCACCAGTTACAAGTATTCTTTTTTTCATCTTCAAGTATAGCATCGCCAATCGTGAGCCTCTTAACAAAATGCAGTTGACCCTCGTTTGTGATTAGGTTTGACTTATAATTTTTGAACAAAAGATTTGGGTATGTGAACCACAAAACGTTGTTCTAAACTTTCGATTTCAACAATCAACTTGTGTGTACGATTCACTTCTAAAGAAGTTGCAATCAGTCCTTGAAAAGGCCCACGAATTACTTCAACTCTTTCTCCAGGCATGAGTGAGACATTGTCGAAAGGTTCAAGCGAATCTGATTCTTTAAGAAGAATTTTTAGATTTTCAATCTCATAATCCCTGACTATTGCGGGGTTTTTTAAGTAATGTAAAATTGAATGAAATCCTTGAATATCGAACAGTTTTGCTAATTCTGATGGGCGACAATTTACAAAAAGTGTAGAAGGAATCAAGGGTGTTTGAATTTTCTTTTTTCGATCACTCCATTGCATGATCGATTCAATTAGAGGCAAATAAGCCTTTAGACCAATACTACCTATTCGTTCCACAACACGTTTCTCAG
>DORI01000081.1:0-185 GCA_003512365.1 Crocinitomicaceae bacterium
TTTTCAACTGGTTAGACGAGGAAAAAGGAAGTTTTGTTGGAGGCAAAACTACTCTTGGTAAGACAAATCAACTTGTGATTCTTTCGGAGAGACATTTCCAAGTTTTTAAATCAAAACTAAAATTTAACGAAGAGAAAGTTAGAAAGCTTTCAGCATATTTTATCGAGAAGGACCGTATACTTTAT
>DORI01000081.1:238-3669 GCA_003512365.1 Crocinitomicaceae bacterium
ACGCTACTAATTCTGAATTATTTTTGTCAGATGTAACGTCAGAAGCCTCGTGCTACCTCATTGAAGAAGAATTTTGGGACGACGATGTTTTGATTGAAAAATATTTTAAAAAGATTTGCAAGCAAGAATTTTTTCCTGTTTCACAAGATGCTGAAAGTTGGCCCTCGATTGAGAATACGGGCGATTTTTTAGAATACTTCACCACTGAAATTGGATCTTTTGTATACGATTTGTTGACCAAAGATTTGACCAGAGAAAATGCCTAAGAATTGATTAAATTCGAATTGTAATATTCTTCTCTGTCGCTAACGTCATCAGCAATCCAATCGGGCAAAACGATTTCTTGACCCTCGCTTTTTAATTCAATCTCCGCTAAAATAAGTCCTTGTAGTGGTCCTTCAAAAACATCTAATTCAATCAGTATTTCTTCAAACGGTATCAAATATCTTTTTTTAACTAATGTCTTCAGTTCAAAAGAAGATATGAGTTCATCTGCCACTGAGACATCTACAGGAATCTCTATTTCAGTTCGCGAAATTCCGGTCGTCTTTCCTTTAAATGTTAAAAAGGCTTTATTGTTTTTTAGTCGAATGCGTATGGTCAGATTAGGGTCCGAAGATAGGTAGCCCTGAATAATTGAGTGGTATTGAAAAACTTCTAATTTGGGTAAAAGGTGTTTGTGAACAAGATATTTTCTTTCGATTTCAATTGGCATTNNTGGCACTAAGTTTTTCTTAATATGTTTATATTTGTGCAAATATAACTCCATGAAAACAATCGCCTTACTTTTATTTTCTTTTCTTCTTACTACTTCAGTTTGTGCTCAGTATAAGTTTGAGAAAAACGGCGTAACAATAAGAACGACACCTCAAGAAGTAAAAGATAAAAATTCATCTGAGTTTGGTTGGGTGTATGAAATGGCACAAATTCACAATACGAGTAATCTTACGAAAACTATAACATTCCATGTCGACATGTATTATGACGGGATTTGCAGTAACTGTTCAAATAAAGAATATCAATACACCTTTAAATTAGCGCCAGGCGAACTTTTAAAAGGAAATATTTTGGACAGAACAAGTAGCGGATTGAAATATTTCAAAGAAGATAAAAACAAGCGAATCGCAGCTGTTCTCTCAGACATTCAATTGACATCATTTACGTCAAATTAAATGAATTTTCTTTCTTTTAAATCGCGAACCCCACGTTGGATTGTTGTCGTCGCTGATTTAACCATTGCCGCTATGGCATTAGGTATTGCATATTTACTGCGTTTTGATATGATGGCAGATCAAGAAACTGTCAACAAAGAGTGGAATCAATTATCAAAGTCAATTTGGCTATTTTTCCTAGTGAAATTTATTGTTTTTTATCTACTTAAAATTCATCAGGGTTTATTGCGACATACATCTACTGAAGATTTAAAAAGAATATTTTTTGCTGTTCTCCTCTCGTCTATGCTTTTCTTTATTGGAGGCTATGCACGGTATTTTTTTTATGACGGTTTTTACCTCTTTCCTACTTCCGTTTTAATAATGGAATTTATGGCGAGTTTTGTGTTTTTAGTTGGTAGCCGTTTTACAGTAAAATTATCTTATTTAGAGTCAAAGAAAAGTACCGAGAAAAAGGAGTCAGTGGTGATATTTGGAGCAGGAATTTCAGGTTTAATAACGAAGAAAACGATTGAACAAGATACAAAAAACAACCAAGAAGTTGTAGCTTTTATCGACGATAACAAAAAGTTAGTCGGCAACCGTATAGAAGGAATAAAGGTTTATCAACTCGATGATCTCGCACATTTAGTAAAGCAATTCAATATAAAACAATGCATTATAGCTGTTCAACAAATTAATTCTGACAGACAAAGAGAAATTGCAAATACCTGTTTGACAAATGGAGTGGCAATTAAAAAAGTCCCTAATGCCAAAAGTTGGATTAACGGAAGTTTTAGTGCTAAACAAATAACGCAAATAAATATTGAAGATTTATTGGGAAGAGAAGCAATCACCTTGAATATCGACAAAATCAGAAGTGATTTGGAAGGAAAAATAATTCTAGTGAGCGGTGCCGCTGGTTCTATTGGCTCTGGTTTGTGTCGCGAAATTGCTTCTTTTAATCCTAAACTACTTGTGCTTTTAGATCAAGCAGAATCACCACTTTACGACATTCAGCATGAATTGAAAGAACTTCACCCCTCATTGAATTACGAAATTGTAGTTGGTGATATTTGCAACGAAGAAAGAATGAACAAGCTTTTTAATGCTTTTCCGTTTGATGTTGTATTCCATGCAGCGGCTTACAAGCACGTACCCATGATGGAATTAAATCCGGCAGAGGCTGCTTTGAATAACATTAAAGGCACCAAGATTTTGGCCGATTTAGCGTTGGGTCACGACGTGAAAAAATTCGTTATGATTTCCACGGATAAAGCCGTCAATCCAACAAATGTAATGGGAGCATCCAAACGTATAGCCGAAATTTACACTCAATCACTCAAGAATAAAAGTAAAACGAAATTCATCACCACGCGATTTGGAAACGTCCTTGGTTCAAATGGTTCGGTTATTCCGTTATTTGAAAAACAAATACGAAACGGAGGACCAATTACTGTCACAGACGAAAGGATTACACGTTTTTTTATGACAATACCTGAAGCGTGTCAATTGGTTATGGAGGCCGGTACTATGGGAAATGGTGGAGAAATTTTTGTATTTGAAATGGGTGAACCCGTTAAAATTGTTGACTTAGCAAAAAAAATGATTTCTTTGAGTAATTTAGAATTGGGAAAAGATATTGAAATTAAGTACACCGGCTTAAGGCCCGGAGAAAAGTTATACGAGGAACTGCTGGCAAATGAGGAAAATACACTTCCCACTCATCACAGTAAAATCTTAATCGCCAAAACCAGAGTATCAGATACAAGTTCCATAGACTTGATTCATGATTTAATCGCTCTTATTCCTTCACAAAAAAATATGGAAATAGTAGGGATAATGAAAAAAATAGTACCTGAATACATCAGCAATAATTCTGAATACGAAAAACTTGATACATGATAGACCCATTTAAAGTTCAAATACGTTTCGCTGATATTGATGTTATGGGTCATGTTAATAATGCCGTTTACTTGAGTTACTTTGAAATGGCTCCCCNNACATTATTTTAAACAAATTTTAGGTGAAAATTGGGATTGGCAAAAGGATGGAATTTTACTTGTGAGAAATGAGGTTGATTATTTAGTGCCCATTTTTCTTCACGATACTCCTGAAATTAAAATTAACGTAGAACATATTGGGTCAAAAAGTTTTACCTTAAATTATGAAATAAATGTAGGTAACAAACTCGCAACCAAAGGAAAATCTATAATGGTTTGTTTCAACAATTTGGAGCAACGTACACAAGAAATTCCAAAAAAAATGAAACTTAAACTC
>DORI01000081.1:3696-8253 GCA_003512365.1 Crocinitomicaceae bacterium
TTACGTAACCTTTTTACGAAAACGCATTTTTAAACCATGAAAAATTTAATTGTAATTCTAATTACGTTATGTCCTTTCCTTCATTCCATCTTGGCACAAGAAAGTACACCATGTTACAAGCGAAAAAGAATTTGTCCTCAAAAATATAACGATTGTAGAAACCTAGTGTCCTTTGATGAAGAATCAAATACATATTTAGCGAAACGAGACAATTCAATGTTATATTCCGGAACTTGCATTAGTTGCTACAGAAATGGGGTAATGCAAGAACAAATTACCATTGTTGATGGTAAAAGAAATGGAATAGATACATCTTATTATAATTCTGGGTGCCCACAGTCAGTTCAAAACTTTGTTTTAGGAAAATTAAATGGGACGAGCGTCGTTTTTTTTGATAGCACAAATAGAAAAGAACGTGAGATTACACATGTAAATAACGTTGTCAACGGTAAATACATCCTTTTCGAAAACAACGATAAAAACGATACCATTTATATTGAAAATTATAAAAATGGAAAACCTGATGGAGCAAAAGTAGAATTTTATGAAAATTCAAAACGCGCAAAGGTAGTTCAATATAAAAATGGGTTGTTAGATGGGCCGCATCAAACATTTAGTCCTGAAGGTAAAATCGAGGTAGATTATTTCTATAAGGAAGGAAAAAAACACGGGAAATGGAAAATTTATTATCCTAATGGGAAAGTAGCGCGTTGTGAAGAATGGGTCTCAGGATTAAGAAATGGCGAATTTAAAACTACTGATGAGCTCGGAAAAATAGTCAGTCAGGCTTTTTACAAAAAAGATATTCCCGAGGGCAAACACATTGAAAATTTTAGCGACGGAAAACCAAAACATGTTACTGTATATCTAAAAGGAGAAAAAATAGAAGAATATTCCTTTGATGATTATGGAGTGCGCACTGACATTATCAAATTAGAAGAGAAAAATAAGAAGAAAACGAAGGAGGAAAAACAAGAATCAAACGATAAGAAGCAGAAAGACAAAGCAAAAAAGGATAAAAAAGAAAAAAAGAAGAAAANNGAAAAAATAATCCATCTTCGACTAAATTACTCCTCGTTTTTTTTTCGATTCCATTCAAAATCATTAACTTCGCGACCGCTTTCGCGGTGAAAGCAACGTTTCCGTTTCAACGTTTAGTAATTATAGCTTTCAAATAGTGCGGATATTTGAAATACAATTTAAACAGCCAAATGGCAAAAAACACAGTAAACACTGCTGGTTCAGCAGATTTTGATTGGGAAGCTCTTCAATTAGACGGCTATACCAAAGTACAGCGTTCAGAAATGTCTGATCGTTATGAAAAAACCCTAACTTCTATAAACGAGAAAGAAGTAATTCAGGGCACAGTAGCAATGATCACTAAAAAAGAAGTAATCGTGAACATCGGTTATAAATCTGAAGGCGTTGTTGCTGCAAATGAATTTCGTTACAATCCAGAATTAAAAGTTGGCGATTCAGTTGATGTATACGTAGAATGCAGAGAGGATAAAACTGGTCAGTTAATCGTTTCACACAGAACAGCTCGTATGCACAGTGCTTGGATACGTGTAAACGACGTATTAAGATCTGGAGAAATTATTACAGGTTACGTAAAATGCAGAACTAAAGGTGGACTTATCGTTGATGTTTTTGGTATCGAAGCATTCTTACCAGGATCTCAAATCGATGTTAAGCCGATTCGTGATTACGACGTATATGTTGGTAAAAACATGGAATTCAAAGTAGTGAAAATCAACGAAGAGTTCAGAAATGTTGTTGTTTCGCACAAAGCACTTATCGAAGCTGAACTTGAAGAACAGAAAAAACTTATTATTTCTGGACTTGAAAAAGGTCAAGTACTTGAAGGTATCGTTAAAAATATCACTTCATATGGTGTTTTCATCGATTTAGGTGGTGTTGATGGATTAATTCACATTACAGACTTATCTTGGGGCCGTGTGACGCATCCAGAGGAAATGTTAGAATTGGATCAGAAAATTAACGTTGTAATTTTAGATTTTGACGACGACAAGAAACGAATTGCATTAGGTTTAAAACAACTTCAACCGCATCCATGGGATTCTCTTGACGCAAACATTGCTGTCGGAGATAAAGTTTCTGGAAAAGTTGTTGTTATAGNNACGTTTCAGAAATGAGTTGGTCTCAACATTTAAGATCTGCTCAAGATTTTATGAACATCGGAGATACAGTTGAATCGGTTGTTCTAACCCTTGACCGAGAAGAAAGAAAAATGTCGTTGGGAATTAAGCAATTAATGCCAGATCCATGGAACGATATTGAAATCAAATACTCAGTTGGATCTAAGCATACTGCAAAAGTTAGAAACTTTACCAATTTTGGTGTTTTCGTTGAATTGGAAGAAGGTGTAGACGGATTAATTCACATCTCTGATCTTTCTTGGCAGAAGAAAATTAAACATCCTTCAGAATTCTGTAAGGTAGGTGAAGAGATGAATGTTGTGGTTTTAGAAATTGATCGTGACAACAGAAGAATTTCACTTGGCCATAAGCAACTTGAAGAAAATCCATGGGATGTTTTCGAATCCACTTTTGCTGAGGGATCTGTTCATAGCGGAACAATTATTGACATGAAAGACAAATCCGGAATAGTTTCATTACCTTATGGTGTTGAAGGTATTTGTCCATCTAAACATTTGAAAAAAGAAGACGGAAGCAACGCGAAAGTTGAAGAAGTATTGGATTTCAAAGTTATTGAATTCAATAAGGACGCTAAGAAAATTGTTGTTTCTCACACTCGTACGTTTGAAGAAGGAGAAGACAAACCAAGCGCAAGCGCTAAAGGTAAAAAAGCCTCTTCTGGAAATTCAGCGGTACAAGCAGTTAACAACGCATCTGAAAAATCTACACTTGGAGATATCGATGCTTTAGCTGAACTAAAAGAAAAAATGGAGAAAGGCGAGTAATCGTTGCATCTCATCAAAAATTAAGGGAGCTTAGGCTCCCTTTTTTCGTTAAAAATGTGTTGATAAACAATTGACTCAACTGGTTAAAAAAGAAAGCTTATTACTAAATTTGCTCCTTTGGTGACGAATGAATTTAATCGAAAAAGTTAGAGGGATATTTTCAGCCTATTTGGAACAAAATGGCCATAGAAAAACACCAGAAAGATTTGCTATTCTTGAAGAAATCTACAATTATGAAGGTCACTTCGATGTGGAATCACTCTATATAAAGATGAAAAACCACAACTATCGGGTTTCACGTGCAACTCTATACAATACCATCGATTTGCTTCTTGCATGTAATTTAGTCCGAAAACATCAATTTGGGAAAAATATAGCTCAATTTGAAAAATCACATAGCAGTAAACAACACGATCATATTATTTGCACCGATACAGGTGAAGTAATTGAATTTTGTGATCCGCGAATTCAACAAATTAAAAATACCATTGAAGATTTGTTTGGCGTTACAGTTCATCATCATTCATTATATTTTTACGGAACTAAAAATCAAGAAAAATGAGCCTTTCTATTCATGTAAAATTTCAAGACGATTTCAAAATTATTGAATTGGATGGGCGCATACTTTCTGAGGTAGATCTCGAACCAGCACATCGCTTATTAGACGAAAACAAAACGTGGAAATTGGTGTTCGATTTGTCAAAATTAAAACACACCAACTCAAGCGGCATAGCCTTCTTAGTAAAATCCATGACTAGAGCTAGAATTCACGGCGGAGAGGTTATTATATTGAAAGTTGGCGAGGGTATAAAAAAACTATTCGAAATTACAAAAATGCACGAGGTTTTTCCAATAGTGGAAAGCTTGAGTGAAGCAAAATCTGTATTTAAACAATAAGTATGAAAGTGGATGTATTATTGGGTCTTCAATGGGGAGACGAAGGGAAAGGAAAAATTGTAGATGTTTTGACTCCTTCCTATGATATCATTGCACGATTTCAAGGTGGGCCAAATGCAGGTCACACACTTGAGTTCGAAGGAATCAAACATGTTTTACACACTATACCTTCCGGCATCTTTCATGAAAACGTAATTAATCTCGTTGGAAATGGCGTCGTAATTGATCCTGTTATTTTCAAAAATGAATTAGATAAATTGGCTCCTTTTGGTATTGACTTTTCTAAAAGACTTTTACTTTCGAAAAAAGCGCATCTTATTTTACCCACTCACCGCTTACTTGACGCTGCATCTGAGCAGGCAAAAGGCAAAAACAAAATTGGATCTACGTTAAAAGGAATAGGACCAACATACATGGACAAAACAGGTAGAAATGGTCTTAGGGTTGGTGACATCTTTTCTTCTAATTTTAGAGAAAAATATGATGCTCTGGTTGAAAAGCATGTTGGAATTCTTCAACACCACGAAGATTTCTCCTATAATCTCACAGAATTAGAAGGGCCTTGGTTCGAAGGAATTGAAACGTTACGCAGTCTAACCGCTGTTGATAGTGAACACTACCTCAATGCTGCTTTGTTAAGCGGAAAAAAAGTGCTAGCTGAAGGCGCACAAGGTACAATGCTAGATATAGATTTTGGCACCTATCCTTTTGTCACA
>DORI01000048.1 GCA_003512365.1 Crocinitomicaceae bacterium
CGACACTCCCTTCAAATACAGCATTAACGGTTGGTCCAGCTATAGAATATGTCGTGGTTTCTACCTACAACCAATATTCTCATGAGCCTATCAATGTAATTTTAGCCAAGAATTTGGTTGGTTATCAATTCGGTAAAGGATTTCAATCGGTAGATTCATTTGATCAGTTGTCAGCGTATTCACCAGGTGAAAAGGTTATTCCTTATTACGTTGGAAACTCATGCACAGGAAAAGATCTAGTAGGAATTCAATACGAACAGTTGTTGCCGTTTACGCTTCCTGCAGAAAAGCCAGAAAGTGCATTTGTGGTCATTCCCGGTGATTTTGTTACGACGGAAGACGGTACAGGGATTGTACATACGGCCCCAACGTTTGGTGCAGATGATGCCAAAGTAGCAAAAGACGCAGGAGTTCCCGCTATGCTGGTTCAGGACGAACAAGGGAATTTAGTTCCATTGGTTGATCTACAAGGAAAGTTCCGCGCAATTGTTCAAGACGACCTCTTTGGCTTGGCAGGAGAATACGTGAAAGCAGAATACCTTTCAGATGAGGAAAAACAAACAGAATTATTACTTCAACGGGAAAGGTTAAAATCAATTATACCTGATCTGAAAGCTTACTTGTCAGTTGACGAACGTATAGCGCTTAAATTAAAATTAGAAGGTAAAGCTTTCAAAATCGAAAAATACGAACACAATTATCCGCATTGTTGGAGAACAGATAATCCAGTTTTGTATTATCCATTGGATTCATGGTTCATTAAGGTGACCGATTGCAAGGAACGGATGGTGGAATTAAATAATACCATCAATTGGAAGCCGGAGGCAACAGGCTCAGGTAGATTTGGAAAATGGTTGGAAAATGCTAACGACTGGAACTTGTCGCGATCGAGGTATTGGGGAATTCCAATTCCTATTTGGTCAACAGAAGAAGGTGATGAGCGCATATGTATTGGCTCTGTTGCACAATTGAAAGAGGCGTGTGATCAAAGCGTCAAAGCTGGGTTCATGAACGAAAACCCATTGGTCAATTTTGCTATTGGGGATATGTCAGAGGAAAATTATGCTAAAATAGACCTTCACAAACATATTGTAGACGCTATAACGCTTGTTTCTCCAACAGGAAAACCTATGCATCGTGAAGCTGACTTGATTGATGTTTGGTTCGATTCCGGAGCGATGCCCTATGCGCAATGGCATTATCCATTTGAAAACAAAGATTTGATTGACAAGGGCCAAGCCTTCCCTGCCGACTTTATTTGTGAGGGCGTAGACCAAACCCNNGCTGATTTTATCGCAGAAGGCGTAGATCAAACTAGGGGATGGTTTTACACATTGCACGCTATATCAACCATGGTATTTGACAAGGTAGCCTATAAAAATGTCGTGTCTAACGGATTAGTACTCGATAAAAATGGACAAAAAATGTCCAAGCGATTGGGAAATGCAGTAGATCCTTTCGATACGCTGAAAAAATTTGGCCCCGATGCCACAAGGTGGTATATGATTACCAATGCCCAGCCATGGGATAATTTAAAATTTGACGAGGAAGGAATTCAAGAGGTTCAACGTAAATTTTTCGGCACGTTGTATAATACCTACTCCTTCTTTTCTTTATACGCCAATATAGACGGATTTGACTTTTCGAAACCGGAAATTTCACTTCACAATCGCCCGGAAATAGATCAATGGATAGTTTCCAAATTACATTCGTTGATAGTTGAGGTGAACGAAGCATATGCTCAGTATGAACCTACAAAAGCAGGAAGACTCATTCAAGAATTTGTGACTGAACAACTTTCAAATTGGTACGTGCGCTTATGTAGAAGGCGTTTTTGGAAGAACGACGACCCAGAGGATAAAGAGGCAGCATATCAAACTTTGTACACATGTTTAGAGAATATTGCCATCATGGCGTCTCCGATTGCGCCTTTTTTCATGGATCAGTTATTCAATGATTTAAACGGAGTCACTCAACATCATTCTGTAAATTCTGTTCACCTTGCGGATTTCCCTTCTGCTAAAGTTGAGTTAATAAACAAGACTTTAGAGGACCAAATGGATATGGCACAAAAAAGCTGTTCTTTGTTATTGGGGTTAAGAAAAAAGCAGAACATACGAGTGCGCCAACCATTACAGAAGATAATGATTCCTGTGTTAAATGAGAAGGCCGCTTCTAATTTATTGCATGTAAAAGACTTGATTTTATCGGAAGTTAATGTGAAAGAATTAGAATTACTTCAGGATAGCGCAATTTTAGTAAAACGGATAAAACCAAATTTTAAAACTATAGGTCCAAAATACGGAAAACACATGAAGGCTATTGCTGCCTTGGTTGAAACATTTTCTGCAAATGAAATACAGCAAATTGAAATAACTCGTGGTTGGAAGGGAGTTTTGAACGGCGAAGAAATTTCACTGTCATTGGAGGATTTTGACATTACTGCGCAAGACATTCCTGGATGGTTGGTTGCTAGTGAAGGAACCTTAACGGTGGCTTTAGACATAACCATTACGGACGATCTGAAACAAGAGGGAATAGCACGTGAATTGGTAAATAGAATTCAAAATCTTCGAAAAGAGATGGGTTTTGAGGTAACGGATAAAATTAAAATTGAAGTGAAGTCAACTGAAGAAATTGAACTTGCCGCCAAGAAATTCCAAGAGTACATAAAAGATGAAGTGCTTGCTGTAGAGATTTCATTACAAATGAAACAGGAAAAATTTTACACTATGGAAGTATTGTCGGCTGAAGACACAATAATGGCGATTTATTCCACTTAATATTCGGCTTTAAAATAGGTAAAAGCGATATAACCCTAATCCGAATAAGTTAATCAACATTAGAAGAACGGAGTTTATCATCAAGAAGGTGTAAATTTCTTTATCTTTGTTTCATGCAAGAGGCAAAATGGTTACTAGAGGGCAATGATTTCTTTTCGAAGGAAGGCGCCTTTGTAAAATGGTACGATTCAAAGTTCTTTTTATTGATTCATAATGGAAAAAAGTTTCACGGTGAATTAGTGGAAGACGGATCAGAAAGTCAAAAGCTCGTCATAAAAATTAACCATCGCGTTTTTGAACTCAAACGTAAAGGTGATTTAGACGCCTTGATTTCTTCGTTAGGTCTCGATAAGCCGAAAGTAAGAAAATTGAAAGAATTACATTCTCCTATGCCTGGACGAGTTATTCAGATATTCGTGTCCATTGGTGATGAGGTGTCTATTGGAGATAATCTCTTGTCTTTGGAAGCAATGAAAATGGAGAACATTCTAAAAGCAGAGGGAATCGGTAAAGTAAAGTCGATTCAAATCGCTGGTGGAGATGTTGTCGATAAAGGAGCTGTATTGATTGAATTTGAATAGTTTTACTCTGATTTCAATACGATTCTAAACACGGTGCCTTTGTCTAATTCTGATTTTAATACAAAGACTTTTCCTTTATGGTATTCTTCAATTATTCTTTTTACCAGTGTAAGGCCTAATCCCCATCCTCGTTTTTTGGTAGAAAAACCTGGCTGAAATATAGTGTTGAATTGTGATTTAGTAAGCCCTTTTCCCGTGTCTTCAATATCCAAATAAACGCGCTTTTGTTCCTTTCTGAGACTAAGTTTTAATTCACCGATTCCATCCATGGCGTCAACAGCATTTTTACAAATGTTCTCCACCACCCATTCCATTAAGGAAACATTATGCGGCACAATCAATGGTCCTTCATGTGCAACATCAAATACAATTTTCACCTTGTTGGAAAAACGACTGCGCAAGTATTCTAGATTCTCTCCAATTGTAATCACTAGGTCTTGCGGTTCGAATTTAGCCTCCGACCCTATTTTTGAGAATCGTTCTGTAATCTTTGACAATCGATCCAAGTCTTTTTGCATTTCTGTCGTCATCATAGTATCCACTTGTTGGGATTCTAAATGATTAACCCATGCCATCAAAGAAGAAAGTGGCGTTCCCAATTGGTGAGCAGTTTCCTTTGCCATTCCCGCCCAAACTTGATTCTGTTCAGCTTTTCGGAAGGTAGAAAACAACAAATATGCGATGAAAACTAAGAGTCCTATCAAGCCAAATTGAATGTAAGGAAACCATGTGAGCGTTTTAATTTCCGGATTGTCTTTGTAATACAAGAGCTTAATGCCATTCCCGAAGTCAATGCGCATAGGTGGATACGAAAAGCCTGAAAGAACATTGTCGATGCTTACTCCTTCAATCTCCTCTTTTGATAAGTTCGTAGCCTCTATTTTTTTAGTTTTTTCATCCAATAACAATAAAGGAATTAAGTTCTTATTATCTAAAAGATCTCGGTTGAAAGCGCGCAGCAACGAATCATTTTCACGATTCAAACGAATGAGTTCTTTTGATTCCCCATAAATAAACTCCATAAAGAAGCCTTCGTAAACTTCAATTTTCTGTGAGCGCTTTTTTGCGCGACAGTCAGAAATAAACGCGTTCATTTGTTTACTCGTCCAAGTACTATCCAAATTAATGCTTTGTGCAATTCCCCCCCCGGTTAGATAGGCAATCGGGATTTTCTTATTGCTTCTAATTATTTTTTGAGCAAATTCAAGGTCAAGATTCAAGGATAAGTCCGATTTCTGGCTAATCACTTGTTGTGCTTGAAGTATTAGATTGGCTTCTCGGCTTTCCTTTTCACGTAATTCCTGAAATATTTGTTGAGATAGACGTACCAATTCGCCTTTCTTTCGTATTGTTTCGGCCCACTGTCGAGCACTTTCTCGTTCGCGTTCGGTTATTTTCTCAATTATCGAATTGGAAACAACCAAGGAAATGACGACCACCACCAATGACGCCAATATTAAAGCAAATTTCCATCGCTGTTTAGTCGAGTACAAATTCATACGAACGAAGTTACGCAATTCGCGAGGAAAGCAAAAGTAAATTTTCAACCTGCTCACACACGGCCTCAATTCGGTTTTTATCCATTTTCGAAGCGTTCACCTCTAAATCGATTTTGGACTTATTTTTTAAGCTAGAGAGAAGTGACGCTAACTGGATCGAATCGTTAGGGTCAAATAACAATCCGTTCCCATTTCCTAATAGCTCTTTTGTTCCGCCACTATTTGTTCCAATGACTGTTTTACCTGCTGCTAAAGCTTCGAGTGTTACCATTCCCACAGATTCGTTAGTAGAGGTGATCAAACAGGCGTCGACAGCATGCATATACGCAGAAACATCCTCAACATGACCGGTAAATTTCACAAAAGAACGGAGCTCGTGTGTTTTAATGAAAGCTTGAAGTTCGCTTAAGTATTCTTGTGGATCATCAGGTGTTTCTTGGCCGATAATCAACAAGGTCATATCAGGTTCGTTTATTTCACACAACGCCTTGAGTGCAAGAAGTTGGTTTTTCTTTCGATCAATTCTTCCAAAGAGTCCAATTAATGTCTGTTGTTCTGGAAGACCTAATTCCTTTCGAAGCTGATGTTGATTTGGCCGATTATAAAACACATCGTTTACGGCTGAAGGAATGTGGTGTATGCGTTCATGCGGCATATATGTGTGTTGCTCTACCTGTTGCTTCATATAAACCAAAGGACAACTCCAAGAAGAAAAATAACGATAACGCATGGTTCTAAACCATTGTTTTTTATTGTTCGACAGCTGCATTTCCATGAAGTAATGAGCCTTTATTTTTTTACGGCTAAAAAAACTAACTGAGGCTGCAATGCTCATGTCTAATACTGAACGAACGATTAAGTGTTCAATTTGCGCTCGTTTTAAAATGCGCCAAAGGGAAAAAGCTCTCCATAAGTCGAAGTGATTTCCGTGCTTGGGAATGAGTTGGTGTGGGATGTTCTTATTTGCTAAATACGCCGATGAAGGGCTATTTTTAATACACAAAATAAGCACCTCGTGACCCCGAGCACGCATCCATTCTGCGTTGTAGATTTGATTCATTTCCAAACCTCCCCAACCGGTGGAACCAATTAAATAAGCCAAGCGAAAGGAGGGTTTTTCTTGCATTACTTGCGAAATTGTCAATTAATTATGAAATCCATTTACTTTTGTTGCATGAATATTTCATTTTTAAAATCTCCTCGGGTCATTTTTGCTATTTCTTTTTTGTTGATGGTAGTTATTTCTTTTATTCCTCAAATTGAATTGTACGAATGCCATTTTTATTACAAAGACGGTGTTCAAGAATTAGATTTTAAGAAAAACATGAGTTTGTCGTATTTTCTAGGATATGGTTACGACATGGAAGCACTCTCTTTATACCAAACCATTGACTTTACCTGGAAAGGAAAACTAATGTTCTTTTTATTACTACTTGGGTTCCCGCTCTTGGTTAGTTACCGATTTGCACTTCGAAATAAACTCAAGAATCAAAACGAAACGGAATAAAAAACTGACTACCGGATAGCCAGGGGTTTGCATTTTCAAAACTCAATGAATTTCTGATGTAGGTGTAGGACAAATTAAAATAATTGATTCGAGTAACTCTTGATCCAAATGACCTTTTTCATTAACTTAAAGTGAAAAAAAAGTAATGGATTCAAAACAAAGTAGCTTCGAAGGATTTGCAATCCTTCGCTTAACCAATGCAATTTCAAGGGCTTCGAAGGATTTGTAATCCTTCGCTTATCTCTTAACCAATGCAATTTCCTAAAAAAAGACATGTTTCACAATTTTATAATTTTCCAATGCAAAAAGGAATAAAACATACGATTAAAACCAACAGCGCATATTATCTCACGCTCACCGTTGTGGACTGGGTTGATGTATTTACGCGCAAAAACCACAGAGATTAAATACATATTCTTGAAAAAATGTAAAATCGTAATGTTGAGTAAAGCTCGCAGGATTGCAAATCCAGCGGAGCCGGGGGTAACTCACAGTAGCATTTAGCTTCATGCGAAATGCATTGTTGGTTTTGAAGTATAGGGGATTGGTGCTATTACTTGCATCCCATCCTAAATAACGGTTTACGACATATCCATTTGCCCCAGTACCATTCGTAGACTGACAAAATGAAAAAAAATTGATGCAACAAATTGCACATGTAATTATTGCATGTTTGACTAATCGTTTCATAAAACTTGATTTTATCTTATCAAGTGTATAAAACCCGTTTTGTTAATTACATTTTTTTTATCCGTAAGAGTATAGAAATATACACCTTCAGGAAAGTTTTCACCATTCCAAGAATTCAAGGTTAAATTATTGGTTTGGAAAACCTTTTGTCCCCAGCGATTCACAATTGTTATTTCAAAATCTCCTGTAAGATCTTCTATTTCTAGTACATCGTTAATTCCATCCGAGTTTGGGGTAATAACATTGGGAACATTTACATCCATTTCCATAACAGATATATCATCTATGTAGTAGTAATTGTCCCCAATGCCACTTGAACAATTCAAGGTATCAGTAAAAAAATCATCATGAAAATTTCCAAGAAGTAAAAAGTTTTCATTGCCTTTCGCTTGATAGATAAATGATAGTTCAACCCAATTTAGCGTGTCTGAAATTATAGAATCAGTATGTAAGTTGTCTTCAAAGAGAAGCGTGGTATTTATATTTTCAGTTATAAGTTGTTCTGAAAAAAAAACACCTAACTTATTACTAGCAGTCGAAGAGTAGCTCCCAAGTGAAACAAAATACTTAACCAAGTAATATTTATTACTTTCAAGTGTTTTTACAAGTGAAGTTTGAATGTATTCTTTGTAATTGTTACCATAACTGTAAGTTACAATTCCTGCATAGCTACTACCTGACCGAGGTTCTTGAAAACCTCCTAGATTGCTAGGTATACTAGTATTATTTGATGCCATAGCGCAACTGTTAAAATAATCTGGGCTTGAATTAGTTGGTGAAGAAAAGTACTTTGCCTTATTCAGCGCACCATCTTCTGGACATATAATATATTCCTCAAAACTCCCATTGGGCAACAAATTTTCTTGAGCTTTTGAAATATTACAAAAAGGGGTAAACAATAAAACAATAAAAAAAACAGGTTTTATCCTCGGTAAAAAACCGAGACTGAACAATGTTAAATATTTTGTTAAGTTCAGCAATTGATAAGTGTGATTAATAAAGTTACTAAAATACTCTCTTGTTCTTTAACCTAAACGAAGAAAAGAGGAAAAAAAGGTGGGGGTAGTTGATTTTACATAGGCGGTGAGTTTAGGTGATTTATACTAAGGATTTCATTTCTGATAAGGCATACTGTATTTTATTGAAAATCTCAAATTCGATTTTTTTGCTTGTTAAATTTACATTCAAGACCCGCTATGTTTTTTGGAGTAAAATACTCAACTGGAATAATTTGATTAGCGAATTAGTCCTTTTTACAAGTGAAACAAAGGGTTTCTATTCAATTTTAAAGTATTTGGAAAGGGTGAGAATTAGTACATGTTCTCAAAAAAATTGAGAAGTGTAATGTTGAGTAAAGCTCGCAGGATTGCAAATCCAGCGGAGCGGGGGTTATGAATTTTCTCTCAATTTCCGATATACTCACGTGTATTTTTGTTGAATTCATAATGCACTTTTCCCCTTGAGGGGAAATAAAAAGGGGTGACTCTAAAGGATATTTTAACGGCTTACCATTCAAAAAGAAAACGTTAAAGAAGCAACTTGAAATAGGAGATTTTCAATCATTGAAACTCCACCCTAATTTTCTTACCTTTGCACTTCTAAAATTTTAGCCTATGTATCGCTCGCACACTTGTGGTGAATTAAGAATAGAACACGTTGGAACTACCGTTACCTTGGCAGGTTGGGTGCAGCGTTCACGTGATTTAGGTGGAATGACGTTTACCGATTTACGCGACCGATATGGCATTACGCAATTGGCTTTCAACATGGAAGTTAATGCCGATTTGTGCGAACAAGCAAGAAAATTAGGGCGTGAATTTGTGATTCAAGTTACAGGCATCGTTATCGAACGCAGTAGCAAAAACAAAAACATTCCCACAGGCGAAATTGAAATCAATGTGACGGAATTAAAAATTTTAAACGCAGCGAAATTACCGCCTTTTACGATTGAAGATGAAACCGATGGAGGCGACGAATTGCGCATGCAATACCGCTATTTGGATTTAAGAAGAAATCCGGTACAACAGAAATTGATTTTGCGGAACAAAGTGGCTTTGGAAACACGGAAATATTTGGATTCTCAAAATTTCATGGACGTCGAAACTCCTGTTTTGATTAAATCTACTCCAGAAGGTGCGCGCGATTTCGTGGTGCCAAGTCGCATGAACGAAGGTCAATTTTACGCATTACCACAATCACCTCAAACGTTTAAGCAATTGTTGATGGTTTCCGGTTTTGACCGTTATTACCAAATCGTGAAATGTTTCCGCGATGAAGATTTACGTGCCGACAGACAGCCTGAGTTTACACAAATCGACTGTGAAATGGCATTTGTGGAACAAGAAGATGTATTAAACACCTTTGAAGGGTTGATCAAACATTTATTCAAAACGGTTCGTGGCGTTGAGTTTGAAGGTGCTTTCCCAAGAATGACTTACGCCGAAGCAATGGAAAAATACGGTTCGGATAAACCAGACATTCGTTTCGGAATGGAATTCGTGGATTTAACAAAAGAAGCGCAAGGAAAAGACTTCGTGGTTTTTGATAGTTCTGAAATCGTTTTGGGAATCAATGCAAGTAAATGTGCAGAATTTACGCGCAAACAAATTGATGAATTGACGGAGTGGGTAAAACGCCCGCAAATCGGAGCAAAAGGTATGGTTTATTTGCGTTATAACGCCGATGGAACGTACAAATCTTCGGTAGATAAATTCTATTCAGAAGCGGATTTGAAAGTATGGGCTGAAAAAGCCAACATGCAGCCGGGCGACCTTTTGTTGTTGCTTTCCGGCGAAACGAATAAAACACGTAAACAATTGAACGAATTGCGTTTGCACTTAGGAAATCAATTGGGATTGCGTAATCCGGAAGTATTCAAACCCTTGTGGGTATTGGATTTTCCATTGTTGGAGTGGGATGAGGAAAATGGTCGTTACCACGCGATGCACCACCCGTTCACATCTCCAAAACCTGAAGATTTCCATTTAATTTCAACTGACCCAGGGAAAGTTCGTGCGAATGCCTACGATTTGGCCATGAACGGCGTAGAATTGGGAGGTGGTTCAATTCGTATTCACGACAGAGCGTTGCAAGCACAAATGTTTGATTTATTAGGTTTCACAAAAGAAGAAGCACAAGCACAATTCGGTTTCTTGATGAACGCCTTCGAGTACGGTGCACCACCACACGGAGGTTTAGCTTTCGGTTTAGATCGTTTGGTTGCCACAATGGGCGGTTCCGAATCGATTCGTGATTACATCGCCTTCCCAAAAAACAACAGCGGTCGTGATACCATGATTGACGCACCTTC
>DORI01000103.1:0-1124 GCA_003512365.1 Crocinitomicaceae bacterium
CAAAACTCTTGTAAGCACGTAAACATGATGTCAAATAATACTCAACATCAAATATCCAATGCTTGCTTCTCTCTGAATTACCCGTTCCGCTACTTAAAAAAAAAGGTGTATCCTCTTTGATTTGCTCGGTAACCACGTCGAGATTTTTAAAAAAAGTTATCGGTAAGAAAGGAATTTCTTCAATATTTATTGGCTTTGATCTTCCTAAAGATTCGAGGTATCTTTTATAAACAGTACATTTTTCAGCTTGATAATCAAATATTTCCAAAGCTTTTTTTGAAAAGTCTTCGGGGCTTGAAATGTTAAAAATATCGTTTTTCATAAAAGTAAGGTAAAGGTAAAGGAATTTCAAACGCTCAAAACAAGAAAACAAATACCTAAATTTGAACTAATATTAATTTTTAATGTTTTTCTATACTAATGAAGAAAAAAATTGGAGTTTTACTCATTCAATTAGGTACTCCAGACAGTCCTAAAACAAGTGATGTTCGTAGGTATCTGACTGAATTTCTTAACGACCCTAGGGTGATTGATATTCCTTGGTTGGCACGAAAAATATTAGTAAATGGGATAATAGTTCCCTTTCGAGCGCCAAAATCCGCAAAAATCTACAAGGAGTTGTGGGAACATGGGAATGGTATTTCTCCATTACTGAGTTACACAAAAAGTGTTCAAGAAAAGATTCAAGCTGCATTCGATTCAGAGAATGTAACTATTGAAATGGCCATGCGCTATCAAAATCCTTCAATGGAAAGCGTTTTAGAACGCATGAGATTAGCAAACTACGATAAAATAATTATACTTCCCCTATTTCCACAATACGCCAGCGCATCCACAGGTTCCGCGATTGAAAAGGCTATGGGTATTATTAAAAAATGGTGGGTGATTCCAGAAATCAGTATAATTAGTCAATTTTGGGACAACAAAGGATATATTGACTCCATTGTAGAGCGCGCTAGTTCGTTTGAATTTAAAGAATACGATCATATTTTATTCTCTTATCATGGTTTACCTGAAAGACAAGTTGATAAAGTATACGAGGGTACTGATTTGTGTGGAGATCAGCCATGTGAATCAGAAGTTAATGAGAAGAACAAATTTTGCTACAAAGCAACCTCATTCGC
>DORI01000103.1:1156-2404 GCA_003512365.1 Crocinitomicaceae bacterium
GTATGTTTTCAGTCGCGACTCGATAAAAAATGGTTAACTCCTTTTTCAGATAAGGTGGTTGAAGAATGGGCAAAAAAAGGCGCGAAAAAACTTTTAGTATTTAGTCCTGCCTTTGTTGCTGATTGTTTAGAAACAATAATTGAAATTGGAACGGAATATCAGGAGATTTTCGAAGAACATGGTGGTGAAAAAGTACAATTAGTACCTAGTTCGAATGATCATCCTTTATTCGTAGAAGGATTAGTTCAGCTAATCAGAGAAAGAATGAATTAAAGACTTTGGATTAGTACAACCACTTCACTACCTTTGCAAATAATTAGTTAATAAAAGAATAATGAATCATACTACTGAAAAATTAAATTATAAGGTTAAAGACATCAGCCTTGCCGAATGGGGAAGAAAAGAAATTAAATTAGCCGAGGCTGAAATGCCTGGACTTATGGCATTGCGCGAAGAATATGGAAAATCTAAACCATTAGCAGGAGCAAGAATAGCAGGATGTTTACACATGACAATTCAAACAGCAGTGTTGATTGAAACATTGGTAGATCTCGGAGCTGAAGTTACCTGGTCGTCTTGCAATATTTTTTCTACTCAAGATCATGCTGCCGCTGCGATTGCTGCCGCTGGAATTCCCGTTTTCGCATGGAAAGGAATGAACGAAGAGGAATTTGATTGGTGTATTGAACAAACATTATTCGCTTTTGAAGGAGGTCAACCATTAAATATGATCCTAGACGACGGTGGAGACTTAACCAACATGGTATTTGACCGTTTTCCGGAATTAACGAAAGACATTAAAGGTCTATCAGAAGAAACTACGACTGGTGTACACCGCTTGTATGAACGAAAGAAAAATGGAACCTTAGTAATGCCAGCAATTAACGTAAATGATTCTGTTACCAAGTCAAAATTCGATAATAAATATGGTTGTAAAGAATCGTTAGTAGACTCTATTAGAAGAGCGACTGATGTTATGATGGCGGGAAAAGTTGCTGTTGTTTGCGGATATGGTGATGTAGGGAAAGGTTCTGCTGCCTCATTAAGAGGTGCTGGTGCTCGTGTGATTGTTACCGAAATCGATCCGATTTGTGCGTTACAAGCTGCTATGGATGGATTTGAAGTAAAAAGACTAGATTCCGTCGTGCACCTTGGTGATATCGTTGTTACAACAACAGGAAATAAGAATATTGTGGTAGGTCGTCATTTTGAAAAAATGAAAGACAAAGCGATTGTTTGTAATATTGG
>DORI01000103.1:2430-2592 GCA_003512365.1 Crocinitomicaceae bacterium
ATTTTGATAATGAAATTGATATGTCATGGTTGAATACAAACTACGGAAATACGAAATATACTGTTAAACCACAGGTCGACATTTATAACGTAAATGGAAACGAAATTATCATTTTGGCTGAAGGAAGACTAGTAAATTTAGGTTGTGCAACCGGACACCCTT
>DORI01000103.1:2729-15780 GCA_003512365.1 Crocinitomicaceae bacterium
ATATTGGAGTAAAAGTTGAAGGTCCATTCAAAGCGGAACATTACAGGTATTAATCTCAGAAATTAAAAGAAATAAAAAAAGCGGGATACCCCGCTTTTTTTATTTTGGTATAACTTAGTTATGCATTTGCATTCATTGTATCCAAAACATCCATTACACTTTTAACAGCCTCTGCAGATTCAGCTAGTAAAGCTTTTTCTTCTTGGTTTAATTGTAGTTCGATTATTTTCTCGATTCCATTCTTACCAAGAACCACAGGAACACCTAAGTAAATATCTTTTAAACCATATTCACCTTGTAACCATGCACATACGGGGAAGATTCTCTTTTGATCACGTACTACTGCTTCTACCATTTGAGCAGCCGCTGCACCTGGTGCGTACCAAGCAGAGGTTCCGAGTAATTTAACAATCTCACCACCTCCAAATTTCGTTCGCTCAATGATCTCATTCAATTTAGTTTCCTCTATTAATTCTGTTATTGGTATACCTGCCACTGTTGTATATCTTGGAAGCGGAACCATTGTGTCACCATGACCTCCCATTAATACTGCTTGAATATCTTTTGGCGAAACATTCAATTCTTCGGCTAAAAACGCACGATATCTCGCTGTATCTAAGACACCGGCCATACCAAATACTTTGGAAGAATCCACTTTTGCAGATAAATAGGCACAATACGTCATAACGTCCAATGGATTCGAAACAATTATTATGATGGCATTCGGTGAATATTTAACTACGTTCTCTGTGACGGTCTTAACGATACCGGCATTGGTTGCGATAAGGTCATCACGAGACATTCCTGGTTTTCTAGGTAATCCAGAAGTAATTACAACAACATCCGAATCTTTGGTTTTCTCGTAATCATTCGTTGAACCAATTGTTCGAGAATCATAAAGGTTAATTGGTGATGTTTGCCAAATATCAAGTGCTTTACCTTCAGCAAAGCCTTCTTTGATATCCAACAAGACAATTTCATTCGCTATTTCGCGAGTTGCTAAAACATCGGCACATGTTGCACCCACATTTCCTGCTCCGACTACGGTTACTTTCATACGCTTCTAAATTTTTAAATTAATAATGGAGTCTTGAGGCGCGAATTTAGTGAATTTCAAACAAATTCACTTTATTTGCCTTAATTAATGTGCATTCTAGAAACGCGAAAGGCAACCCCCTCAATATAGTGTCGTCATTATACTGTTGAAACTTGGAGAGCAAAGATCATTTAAAAGAAGTTGTTGAGGGCTGTCTCAGAAATGACCGAAGGTCACAAGAACAGTTATTCAAGCAGTTTTACGGAAAAATGATGGTGGTGTGTCTTCGTTATATTAGTGATAAGGATACTGCACAAGAGGTTCTTCAAGAGGGATTCATAAAGGTCTTTGATAAATTAGGTGTTTTTGATTTTAAAGGTTCATTCGAAGGTTGGATTCGTCGAATTGTTGCAAATACTGCAATTGATTACATAAGAAAGGCAAAACGTAATCCATTTTTAAGTGATCAAGACAATGACTTTAAACAAGAAGGAGTCGATGAAGTGGTGGAAAACGAAAAAATAGAACTATTAGAACATAAAGGTGAGGTAGCGCTTGAAGCTATAAGTAAATTATCCCCAGCGTATCGAACTGTATTTAATCTTTATGTGATGGAAAATTATTCACACAAGGAAATCGCTGAGTTGCTGGGAATCAATGAAGGAACATCTAAATCAAATTTTGCAAAGGCTAAAATGAATTTACAACGCATATTAAATGAGAAATTTAAACACATCGACTTATGATGGAGGAAAATAAAAATTTTGAAAATCAATTCAGAGAGTCCCTCGAGTCTTATGAGCTACCCTATGATGCATCAGCATGGACTGCATTAGAAAAGAAATTGTCTACTAAGCGCAAATCTAATTTCCTAAAATGGGGATTTGGTGGTGCTGCAGTTTTGCTGTTAATGATCGGAATTGCTTCTTTAATAAGCTACAATAACACGGCAGAAGATTCAAAAACAAACTTGCCACTTACCGAAAATAATGCTTCTGAATCCAAAAATCAAACAAAAACTGATAGCAAGACGAATTTAACTGAGAAGATAATTTCAGAAAAATCAGTCCTAAATTCACCAGAGGAAACCAATCAACCTGAAAAAATAGAAGGGAATAATCATCTGAATGCCTCAAATATTACCATTACTCCAATGGACTATTCTCCTAACCCTGTGAAGAACACTTATGAAAATGAAACTTTTGAAAATAAATCAGTGATTTATAAAGAAGAAGAAACCTACAAAATTCAATTTCCTTCTTTTCCTTCAAGATGTCAAGGTGACAAATTCGAAATCATGAATAAAATTGACCATACATTGGTGCTTGTTTTACCATCCGGAAAAAAAATAACTGCAAACGAAGGTGAAATATTGTCTCAAACACTTCATGAAAATGGTAATTACAAGATTTATTATGTTGACAAATCACAAACAACACATATTTTGGAAGAGAAATCTTTTGTTGTCAACAAATCACCATTACTTGAACTTCAACTAGCCGACGCCCTAGATTACGAAACAGGATTGCCAGTTTTGCATTGCGAATGTTCAACTAACGAGTCTAAGGTAAATTGGTATTTAAACAGTAAAACATGTACCTCAACTTCTGATTTTAAAAATGATTTAGTGATGTTTGATAAAGGCCGAAATACAATTGAGCTTAGCGTCAAAAATGAAATAGGTTGTGAAGCTAAAACATCTCGAATTTTTCAGGTTCANNCTATAACCTTTTAGCAGTAAACTCCTTTAGCCCGAGTTCTCATGATATGAGAAGAATTAACTTCATGCCTTATGCATTAACCATACGAAATACACCTTTTGTGTTAACAATTCTAGACCCAGACAATGGAGGAACAGTATTTACCTCAACTGATGCTTCTCAACCTTGGGATGGAATTGATCGTCGCACTGGCAATTTAGTTCCACTTGATAAAGCGTATATCTGGAGAGTTGTACTTTCATCTCCAAACAAGGGCGAGAAATCAATATATAAAGGCACTATCGTACGATTCTGAGCATTAAGAATTGTTAATTCACGTGTAATTTAGAGTATTATCGCTATTTTTGTTAGCGATGGCAATGAAGTTATTTAATACTCCTTCACGTTACAAGCGATTTAGCTTCTACACTCGATTTTATGATGAACGCAAGGAGCGCTTGGAATTGAAAAAAAAACAATACGAAGATCTTGAAAATGCCACGGAAGAAGAGAGAAAAGCAATTTTCAGAGAACAAATGAGGGATTCTTGGGCAATGGGAAAAGAAAGGGAAGGCGCAAAACTTCAATCTAACATTCGAATTTTAATTCTCATTGCAGTAATTTTAATTCTCGGTTATTTTGTTTTTAATGGCCTCGAACAAATTGAATCTGTTGTTTTTCGATTAATGGAGTAGCAATGGGAATCATTCAACAACTTCCAGATTATATTGCGAATCAAATTGCTGCTGGGGAAGTCATACAAAGACCTGCTTCCGTGGTTAAGGAATTAGTAGAAAATGCTATTGACGCAGAAGCTAGTGAGGTAAAGATTTTAATTAAAGATGCGGGGCGTACACTAATTCAAGTTATCGATAACGGGAAAGGAATGTCAGAAGATGACGCTGTCAACTGTTTCTTACGTCATGCCACTAGTAAAATTAAAAGTGCTTCTGATCTATATTCGTTACAAACAAAAGGTTTTCGCGGAGAGGCTCTAGCTTCTATTGCTGCAATAGCACATGTGCAACTTACAACAAAGCATACCGAAAATGAAGCAATTGGCATTCAATTAAATCTAGAGGGTGGACAGATTAATGATAAAAAAGAGGTTGTGTGTTCAAACGGTTCATCGTTCGATGTAAAAAACTTATTCTACAATGTTCCTGCTCGAAGAAATTTCTTAAAATCTGATAGCATTGAATTCGGACACATTCGTGATGAATTTGAACGAATTGCACTAGCTCATCCCGAAATTCGCTTTCTTCTCATGCACAATGGAAATGAAATTCATAACCTACCGTCGGCGAATACACGAAAAAGAATCGTTGATTTGTTTGGAAGAAACACTAACGAACAACTGGTTCCAATAGAGGAATTAACCAACATCGTAAAAGTTTCAGGGTTTATTGGTAAACCTGATAAAGCGAAGAAAAGCAGAGGTGAGCAGTTTCTGTTTGTCAATAATCGATTTTTCAAAGACGGTTATTTCCACCACGCTATTTCCAAAGCATACGAGGGATTAATACCAGATAAATATTACCCAAGTTACTTTATCTTTTTTGAAATTGACCCTTCCAAAATTGATGTAAACGTTCATCCAACAAAAACAGAAATCAAATTTGAAGAAGATCGATTTGTATACTCAATTTTAACCAGTAGCGTGCGACAAGCTTTAGGCAAATACAATGTATTTCCAACCCTAGACTTTGAACGCGATACTGCATTTGATTTACCAAGTGACTTTCGAAAAAATGATCCTGTAGAACCTCAAATAAAAGTTAATCCGCTTTATAATCCTTTTGAAAATCAACAAGGTAAATCCAGTGGATCTGGCGGGAATGGCTTCAGTAAAGGATTGAATAAGCAGGGCTTTGGACAAGTTCAACAGACAATTACTAACTGGGAAGAATTTTACAAAATTCAAGAATTAACTGGTGATGAACAACTTACACTGCCAGAGATTGAAGAAAGTAATTTCTCCAAAGACACAACTCAGCTCTTGTTTCATGGAAATTATATTGTAAGTCCTTGTAAATCTGGACTCATGGTAATTCATTTCAGAAGAGCATACGAAAGGATTCTATATACCGATATTGCTTCAAAATTTATACATTCTCCACTTTCGAGTCAATCCTTACTCTTTCCTATTACGATCTCTTTACACCGAAAAGACTTAGACTTTTGGAACGCAAATGTTTCACTTTTCAAGCAATTAGGCTTCTCTGGAACTATAGATAATTTAGAACTTAACATAGAGGGAATTCCTTCGTTTTTGTCAGCTGAAGACACCACTGTGCTTATTGAAGAATTACTGAAGACAGCGGGTCAAAAGGACATTGAAAAAATCGATGTGGCTACAAAGTTTATTGAGAAAATTGCAAAGATTTCGAGTCGATCTAAAAAAATTGACACACAAGAAGCAGCGCAACATCTCATAGAAGAACTATTTCAATGTGAAGAACACCAATATACTACTGATGGAAAACGCATAGTTTCTACCTTAGCATTTTCCGAAATTGACCTTAAATTTTAACTATGTTTCAAAACATTCCCCAAGTAACTAAGAATATTTTAATCCTGAACATTGTTTTCTTTGTGGCTACATTAATCTTGGAAGCGCAGGGGATTAATTTGACCTCCCAGTTTGGTGCGCATTATGTTAATTCCCCTTTATTTCAACCATTCCAAATTGTCACGCACTTTTTTATGCACGGTGGACTCTTGCATATCTTCTTCAATATGTGGCTTTTTATAATGCTCGGAGGATATTTAGAGAGGATTTGGGGTCCAAAACGATTTTTTATTTTTTACATATCATGTGCTCTTGGTGCTTTTGCACTTTACAACGCTATTGGTGTTTATGAGATTGAATTATTAAAAGAAAAACTAATTGCGCTCGGTTATAACATGGAAGACGTTAATGTCACGATTGCAAAAGGGAATTATTTAAGTTTAGATTACTCCACAGTTCCTGAATATCGAAATTATGTGATAAAATCCTTTACGCCAATGGTAGGAGCATCGGGTGCTGTTTTTGGGGTAATGGCTGCCTTCGCTATCTTATTTCCAAACACAGAATTCATGTTGTATTTCGCTATTCCAGTTAAAGCAAAATATTTAGTAGGAATTTATTTTCTGTTAGAAGTGTTTCTGGCATATCAGAATAATGCCGGAGATAATACCGCCCATTTAGCTCATGTTGGAGGTGCGATTGTAGGAGGAATTATTGTTTTGTTTTGGAGAAAATCAGACAGATCTAATTTTTGGTAATGTATACAAATCAAAGAAGTCTTGTTGATGAAATAAAATACCAATTAAAATTTGGATTAATGACGCATCGATTGTTGTTAGTTAATCTTTTTGTTTTTTTTAGTATTCATCTCATTAATGCGCTTATACGATTATCTTTAATTAAGGAGCCTTTTATATTAAATATCAACAAGAACTTTTTTTGTCTAGAAACTCAAATTTCTCAGTTTGTTCTAAAACCTTGGGGACTTATTACGAGTATTTTTTCACATTTTGAACTTCTTCATTTCCTTCAAAATATGCTTGTGCTCTATTTTATGGGTAAGATTTTTGAAGGTCTTTTCGACAAGCAAAAATTATGGCTAACGTATGTTGCAGGTGGAATTTTTGGAGGACTTTTTGAGGTGATTGCCCACCTTCTTTTTCCCGCACTACAAGAAAATTCAACCGTAATAATTGGTGCATCAGGCTCAATTATGGCAATACTGTCGGCTTTGGCTTTCTACAGCCCGAACATGAAATTGATGTTGTTTGGTATTCTTCCAGTACCAATGTTTGTTATTGCTATATTGTTTTGGCTTATTGACATTGTAGGATTGTCTACAGGAGATGACCATATTGCACATTTTTCTCATTTAGGAGGCGCTATATTTGGATTTTGGTCTGTACAAAACATAAATTCGCCAAAGAATATTCTGAACATGATACAACATTGGTGGAATTCTTTTTTAGCGTTTTTTAAGTCAAAATCAAAAAACAATGGTCGGAAAACATCCATGAAAACAGATGAAGATTACGCATTCGAAAAAAGAAAAAAACAAGAAAAGACAGATAAGATTTTAGATAAAATTTCTAAATCAGGATACGACTCACTTACTAAGGAAGAAAAAGATTTCTTATTTAACCAAAGTAAGAATGGCTGATTGGAAAGACAGAATTTGGAAATTTTCTTCGATTTTCAAAGTACTATCGATTATCAGCTTTGTGTCCTTATTACTGTGCTACATAAGTCCTTATTTTCATCCTGAAACGCTTCCATTCCTTCCTTTTGTAGGCCTATCCTACCCGGTGATTATACTTGTAAATTTGGGTTGGTTAGTGTTTTGGGCAATCCTTCGCTCTAAGTGGGCATTTTATACTTTATTCATCATCCTACTTGGTGGAAATCTTCATTTTCGATCATTTTCGATAACCCTTTCTGAAGATGAGCCAGGAAAAAATAAACTTAAAATAACTTCATATAACGTTCGTCTTTTCGATATTTATAATCCTAATTTTGAAGCAGCGTTAAAACGTAGGAATGAAATTTTTCAATTTTTGAAGTCTAATAATCCAGACATTCTTTGCATACAAGAATTTTACAGACAAGAAAAACCTACTAAATTCGAAACTATTGACTCGCTGTTTTCAATAATGGGGAACTCAAAATTCTATCACGAAAGAAGTGCATTTAATAAACATGCCAATCAAAATTTTGGAATTGCACTATTTTCAAAATATGAGATTATCGCAAAAGGCGATGTAAAATTCCAAACTCAGGGAAAAGATGATTTTAATTATTGCATTTATGCGGACATTGTAAAAGAAAAAGATACGTTTCGCGTCTATAATGTTCACTTGCAATCAATTCGATTGACTAATGAATATGACGGTGATAGCAAAATCGCCTCAAATTTAGATGAAAAAAGAACCTTGATCGGAGTTTATAGAAAATTAAAAATCGCCTTTTTAGATCGTGCGGATCAAGCCCGGACAGTAATGGAACACGCCAACACATCTCCCTACTCGACTATAATTTGCGGGGATTTCAACGATACTCCAATGTCTTATACATACAATATCTTCAACAGAAAACTAATCGATGCTTTTCGAAATACTTCGACGGGGATTGGCGCTACTTATATCGGAAAAATACCTGCAGGAAGAATAGATTTTATTTTTCACTCTAAAAATTTAAAATCTAATGACTTTCAAATTCAAAAAGAGGAACTGAGTGATCACAGAGCTATTAGTTGTATTATTTCGAAATAAATGTTAGTTGAAATTAATCCATATCACATTGATTCAAGGTTAATAGATGAGGCGGTCGATCGATTAAAAAAAGGCGAAATCATAATTTTTCCAACGGATTCACTTTATGCGATGGGATGCGATCTAACCAATAAAAAGTCAATTCAAGAATTAGCTAAATTACGTGGAGTGAAATCTAATAAGGTAAATTTCTCTTTACTATGTTCAACCTTAGCGATGGCTGCTAATTATACCAAACAACTCGATCGTCCTGTTTTTAAATTAATGAAGCAACATTTACCCGGTCCTTTCACCTTTATATTATATGCAAATAACGAAATTCCTAGGTTGTTTGACACTAAGAAAAAAGAGGTAGGAATTCGAATTCCCGATAATCCAATAATTTTATCTATGGTTGAAAAATTAGGGAATCCTATAGTAGCTTCTTCTTTACATAACGAAGAGGACGATATTCAACCTTATTTTTTTGAACCTGAAGCTATTTTTGAACATTTTGAACATACCGTTGAATTTATTATTGATGGTGGTATTGGACATTTAGAAGGATCCACTGTGGTGGATTGCAGGAATGGAATCGAAATTATCCGTCAAGGAATAGGAAACATAACTTTTTGAAATGATACTTATACTGAATTGTGGAAGTTCTAAAACGCCATTTATAGAAGAAATTATAAATGAATATAGCGACTTTCGTACGGTCGGTATTTTAGATCTCAACGAATTTGATTTTTCCAACTTCAAAGGTGTGGTAATTTCAGGCGCTCCCCTTTTGATTACTGAAATTAACATGGAGATTTACTTAAAAAGCATGGAGAAAGTTGTACAATCAAAACTTCCTATTCTTGGTATTTGTTTTGGTCATCAGCTGCTAGGTTTACACTTCGGAGCATTTGGTGCAAAAATGAAAGAAGATCGCGATTTCCGAGAAATAGNNAGAAGTTATCGAAGCTTCTCCTTTATTTTCTAAATTACCGTATATTTTTTACATGCAGGAAGACCATTGTGAATCTATTTCTGTTGCTCCAAATTTTATACATTTAGCAACATCGGATACATGTGTGAATGAAGCAATGATGCACGAGACGCTACCCTATTACGGTATTCAATTTCACCCGGAAGTATCGGGGAATCAAGGAGCAATTATTCTAGAGAATTTTGTTAGTATTTGCTTATCTCAAGAAAATAGTCCGGAATAAATTTTATGTAAATAAAAAAGGGCCAACTTGCGTTGACCCTTCTTAGAAATACTAAATATTTACATTTTGATAAATTTGGTATTATCTACCTGCTTACCTGAAACGAATTTCACGATGTATGTACCAAGTGGTAAGTCCTCACAATCCAATTGGATTGAGTTGTCTCCAGCCTCAAGACCTTTAATTGTTGTGTTTTTAACCATTCGGCCAGTAATTGAATAAACTTGTACAGTTACGTTTCCTGCTTTTGCCAATTGGAACTGCAATGTAGTATTGTCCGTTGTTGGATTAGGAAAAGCAAGTAGTTTCGTTTTGAATTGAGCAATATTCAAGGATGGTGAACTTAGATAAGAGGAAGAACTCCAAATTCCTCGTCCAAAAGTACCAATATAGATTTCTCCTGGTCTTCCGTTTCCTTCAGCGAAGGTTCTCCATGACTGACGAACCTCATACACAGGGGTTCCATCGAAACCTGCAGATGCGTTAGTCCAAGTAGTTCCTCCGTTTTCTGACACTAATACTCCACTTGAGGTACCTAAAACTAAACGATCAGAATCTGTAACATCGATTATTCCATCGTAACAAGCTACTCCAGAAACGCTTCCTAACGCAACGCTTGTAACGCCGTTTGTACCTGCCGTAGAGGCATTACTGGTTCTTCTATTCGAACCATTGAACCCTGCCAACAACAATAAATCGTCGTCATCATTAGGATTTACAGCAATTCCCTCGTAACTAGTATTTGAAATTTTGGTGGCGGTGGTATAGGTTGGAGTAGTTGCATTTACACCAGTGCCACTGAAGGATACTTTGTCGTTGAAGTCAGGATCAGAGGTATAAACTGAACCCAATCCGTCAATTCTCCAAACACCATTACCTGCGGTTACGTAAAGATGATTTAAATCACGTGTAAATTCCATGTCAAATTGGATTCCTCCACTTGACCCAATGCCTCTTGCTACACAAACCCAATTAACAGCGGCAACTGAGAATCGTAAAGCGTTTCTTGTACCCCACAATTCTCCACCATTNNCCATTCGCGTTAACAAAAACCAAGAACCATGATTGATATGGATCTTGTACACGCAAGGTATCCCACGCCACGTTATATATTACCGTATCTTCTCCCATATTCACTACTTCACCCGTCGCTGGATTTTCACCAAAATTATTCCCGTTACTTGTCAAAGAAGGATTGTAGTAAAGCGTATCATCAAAGTAAAGGGCAGTTGGCGTAACGTATGTCATAGAATCTCCTGAAGATAAACTTGGAATTCTAATAGCCGTACCTGCCGAATAATTTTTAGTCGCTACATAGGTCACAGAATCTTGAGAATTTATATCGTAGTATTCTGCCAAAATAAATTCAGTATGAAAAGGATGATAAGGACTTCCATCAGTACCTGCAGGATCATATGTTCCCGGAAGAATTGGATTGAACGACGTCCATGTCTGACCTTTGTCTCCTGATCTTGATATAGAATTATAATATACAGACGAGAACATAGCACGAGGATTGTAAAAAGAGATTTCACATTCGAAACCATCTCCACCACCTACTTCTCTAAACTCCTGATAAGTTGAAAGCGTATGGTCGTTATAGAGTGTTCCGTTATCCTGAGCTCCACCCATTACAGCACCATCTCTATCGAATGCAATACCATAAAATTGCGTTACATTGTATCCTCTGTTTGCAGGAAAATATGTTTGTCCATAATCAGTTGAAACACCAATACCACCGTCATTACCTGCATAGAACCTGTCATTATCGTCCCATTTCATTTCATGGTTGTCCGCATGAACATATACAGGGGAACTTGGTGATACAAACCATTGAGAAACTTGCTCGAAACCACCTGAAGGAGGATTATTTACTGCTTGTTTCCATTTCCAAATATCAATTCCTCCAATTAATATTTCTTCGGGTTCATTTGGCAAAACAGACACAATTGAGTTATACCCACCTTGGTCTCTGTAGATGTTTAATGGACCATCAACTCCCGAAGCTCCTACGAATTGATACCATGTCTGACCGTTATCATGTGAAACGTTCATTCCTAGTAAGTTACTATTTGTTCTTACTGCATACAATGAATATTTACCGTCATCATTTAATGTCGGAGAAATAGCATATTCAATTCTTGAAGCTCCAGTTGGAACTAAATTACTCGTTGCAGAACCTGATTTATCTGTAAATGTCAAACCTCCGTCGGTAGAAACATATGTCTTGTTAGATCCAAAAGCCGCAACAATCACTTGCTCATTCTTAGAGATTTTTAAAGCAAAACATCCTGATGATAGTGAACCTGTTGATTCCATCGCAGTTAAACCTACCTTCCATTTCTTAAGTCCTTGGGTAGTGGTCAACCAAACGTAATCAGACGCATCACCACTTTCAATTTCCGTAACTGAAGTAGTTCCGGGAATATTGTCCCAAGTCACACCTTTATCAGTTGAATACCATACCCCGTTACCATTCCAAGATTCTTGATTAGACCCTGTTGCTACGTAAAGCGTACCATCTTTTGTCATCGTCATTGATGAAATAAATGGACTAGCACCGGCATCTGCATAACTCTCAACTCTTGTCCATGTATTACCTTTGTTCCAAGAATAAAACAAACCTCCAGATACACCTCCTGCCCAAACAATATTTTGAGTTGGCTCAGTTCTGTCTACACAAATCGCTCGCGTTCTACCTCCTATATTGTCTGGACCTTGATTAAAAAAGGTTATGGATTTATTCTTATCTAATTTTGAAAATTCTTTTTGAATTTCTGCTAATTTTTGCTCATTGATAGGTTCTCCAGTTTGAACGTCAATGTAACGAGCCCTTAGCCAAGCTGCAGCCTCATCGGCTTTTTGCGCTTCAAACGCACCTAGTTCTCTTTGCTCATAAGAAGCTTTCGGTGAATTTAAATTGATTTTTGATAGAGATACCCATGCGATTAAGCCTGTAAAACCAAGACAACCAATTAAATACAATCCTTTTTTCATATATTATTCGTTTAGATTAAACTTTTAGCATGCCAAATTAATGATAATTTGTTTATTTAACACGCAAAAAATTTATATTGTTTTAATAAGAATGATAAATTCAGTTTATAATTTTTAGAAAATATGTTTCTCTGCATGATAGGAAGAACGCACAAGTGGTCCACTTTCCACATACCTAAATCCCATTTCTAATCCTTTTGACTTGTAAAAATCAAACATTTCAGGATGAATAAACTCAACAATTGGTAGGTGTTTTGGTGTTGGCTGTAAATATTGACCCAAGGTTAAAATATCAACACCAACTTGACGAAGGTCCAACATAGTTTCTAGTACTTCTTCCTCTGTTTCTCCTAATCCAAGCATAACGCCAGATTTCGTTCGCATACCTCCTTTTTTAAGTCTAAAAAGCACTTCTAGACTACGGTCGTATTTTGCTTGAATTCTAACTTGCTTGGTTAATCTTCGTACCGTCTCCAAATTGTGAGAAACAATTTCTGGCGCAACATCAATAATTTTTTGCAAATTTTCCCATTTTCCGGCAAAATCGGGAATTAAGGTTTCCAAAGTAGTTCCCGGAGATTTATAACGAATTGACCGAACGGTTTGCGCCCAAATTTCTGCTCCGCCATCTTTAAGATCATCCCGGTCTACCGAAGTAATCACGGCATGTTTTACTCCCATGATTTTGACACTTTCGGCCACTCTTCCCGGCTCAAATTCATCCACTTCCTCTGGCTTCCCTGTCACAACAGCACAAAAACCACATGATCTTGTACAGATGTTTCCTAATATCATAAAAGTTGCTGTACCTTCTCCCCAGCATTCGCCCATATTTGGACAAC
>DORI01000103.1:15806-16681 GCA_003512365.1 Crocinitomicaceae bacterium
CAAATCGTGTGTAATTTGTGTTGATCAACCAAACCACGAACCTTGCGGTAATTTTCGCCAATTGGCAATTTCACACGCAACCAATTGGGTTTTTTAATACGAATTGAATCTGACATTACTCTATATGACTATTGATGGGTAAAATTAGTTTAAAATACATTTTGAAAAAAGTGATGCTAATAACTTTTATCTTTCACATCTTACATTTGAATCATTCCTTCCTATTTTCGAACGAAAAATCAAAATAAATGACTAAAACACTAGGAATATTTTGCGGTGGATTTTCATCTGAGTTTGAAATATCCATGAAGAGCGCTCGCAACATTGCGAAGAATTTTCCATCCGAATACAAGGCATATTTAATTGTTGTTTCAAATTCGGATTGGTATGCCTTATATAACCAAGATAACTTAAAGTTTTTTAGAGAAGACCTATCGATTCAGCAGGGCAGCGAACGTATTAGAATAGATTTAGGCTTGGTATATATTCACGGAGAGCCAGGAGAAAATGGTAAAATCCAGGCTTTGCTCGATTTGCATAAGATTCCGTATTTAAATTCAGGAGTTCTCGCATCATCCTTGTCCTTCGATAAATGGTATTGCAATCAATTTTTGAAGACCTTTGGTTTTAAGGTGGCCTCCTCTGTAAGGTTAATAAGAGAACAGAAATATAATGCTTCAGAAATTTTGGAGAAACTCGGATTGCCTGTCTTCGTGAAGCCCTGTGATTCAGGATCGAGCTATGGCATTTCAAAAGTCAACACAAGTGAAGAATTGGATCCTGCAATTAATGTAGCCTTTTCAGAAGGATATTCTTTGGTCATTGAATCGTTTTTAAAAGGAGTTGAAGTTACGTGCGGAGTCTATCAAAATAAC
>DORI01000254.1 GCA_003512365.1 Crocinitomicaceae bacterium
AAATTGACACACAAGAAGCAGCATTTTTGGTAACTGAATAGTACTACTAACAATAAGCAAAATGGTTAAAACCTAGATTTCACATTTTTCCATTTTAACTCATGAAAACCAGGATCATCGAAACGATTAATAGTCCGACCAAATGATAAGAAGTATTGATAAAGAACAGTTTCCAGCTTTTCATTTGCCATGTAACCGCACCTAAATCTTGGGGAAGAAAAAATCCTAGCCACGTAAATATTGCCGACATCGCGGCTGCCTGACCCTGTCCTACAAAATTGCTGTCATGACCCCACGAACGTGCATCCCAAGCAAATATATTATGCGACAATACAAAGGCCAAAAGAAAATTACCAAACAAATTCAATAAAAGGCTTCGAATCATAAAGGATTTAGAAACTTCCATGTCGCGAGAAAAACCCATTTCCTTTGCCCATATTTTTCCAAAAAGTGGCGTGTACCATAGAAATCCTAAAAAGAAAAATGCTAAGGTTCCTAAACCAATCGCGATAAAATTCAACTTTATTAATGGTTCCATATAAATTATTTTAATTCAAAAGTAATTATAAATTGTTTTGATCAAGTTTCCATTTTTAACACAATTTACGGAGCAAATGCATTTCGTAGGTGCTCAATTTCTGTACGATAAGAATTGTGTACAATGGAAATAATGTCAAATCTAACGTCTCTGTCTATTTGACGTTCTTTCACTAACCAATTCGCGACATGAATAATTTGGCGTTGCTTTGCTCGCGTTACTGCTTTCCATGGGGGACCAATTTCCGCTGTCTGACGTGTTTTAACCTCTACAACAACTAATTCTTGCGTTACATTGTCAATAGCTACAAGATCAATTTCATTTTTTCTAAGTTTCACATTTTTATCCAATACGTTAAATCCCAATTCTGTCAAAAATTTCAAGGCTTTTCCTTCCCCCCACTTTCCCAACTCGTCATGTGTCATCTTCATTTTTATATTTAAGTTACTAAAAATTCTTCAAAAACTTATTTAGACTGAGTTTAATCTTGGCTTATTCATGGCATCTTTTGGATTACACACAAACCAATTTAGCCTGAAATTGTTATTTTTGTAAATAAGGAAATAGTATGAACACTCTTAGCAACGAAGAACTCGAAAAGCGATTTCAAGATAAAATCGACAAGGAGATCAGAATCGAACCAAATGACTGGATGCCAGATGCGTATCGTAAGAATTTAATTCGACAAATCTCTCAGCATGCCCATTCTGAAGTTGTTGGGATGTTGCCGGAAGGAAATTGGATAACCCGAGCACCAAATTTGCGCCGTAAGGCTGTATTATTAGCAAAAGTGCAAGATGAAGCCGGACATGGTTTGTATCTATATTCCGCTTGTGAAACTCTCGGAGCGGATCGGGAACAAACAATTGACGATATGCACGAAGGAAAGGCTAAATATTCGTCCATTTTCAATTACCCTGCTGTCACATGGGCAGACATAGGAGCAATTGGGTGGCTTGTAGATGGTGCTGCTATTATGAATCAAGTGGCTTTGTGCCGCACATCTTATGGCCCGTATGCGAGAGCAATGGTGAAGATTTGTAAAGAAGAGTCTTTTCATCAACGTCAGGGATTTGAAATTCTTACAACCTTGTGTAAAGGAACACCGCAACAAAAAGCCATGGCTCAAGATGCTTTGAATCGATTTTGGTGGCCTGCATTAATGATGTTTGGTCCAAGTGACGCTGATTCGCCTCATTCTGCACAATCCATAAAATGGAAAATCAAGCGTTTTACAAACGATGAACTTAGGCAACAATTCGTAGATGCTACGGTCCCTCAAGCAGAGATTCTTGGTCTTACCATTCCGGATGCTAATTTAAAATGGAACGAAGAACGTCAACACTACGATTTCAGTGAAATAAATTGGGACGAATTTTGGCAAGTGCTAGAAGGAAATGGCCCTTGTAACAAAGAACGTATCGCTGCGCGGAAAGCAGCCAAAGAAAATGGACAATGGGTTCGAGAGGCAGCATTGGCATTCGCCGAAAAAAGAACTTTAAGAAAAACCGCATAACTATAACTTATGTCAAAAGAATGGCCTCTTTGGGAAGTCTTCATAAGAAGCAAACAAGGATTGAATCACAAACACGTTGGAAGCCTTCGTGCAGCGGATGCACAAATGGCAATTGAAAATGCAAGAGATGTTTACACGAGAAGATCTGAAGGCATTAGTATTTGGGTCGTAGAATCCAACTACGTTCACGCCAACGATCCTGCAGATGCTGATGCATATTTTGAACCATCCGACACAAAAATATACCGTCACCCAACATTTTACGATGTTCCAGATGGCGTAAAACACATGTAATATGCAAGAAGCTTTATTTCAATATTTATTGCGGCTTGGTGACGATAGCCTAATACTCGGTCAACGGTTGTCAGAATGGTGTGGTCACGGTCCTATTTTAGAGGAAGATATTGCTCTAACCAATATCTCATTAGACCTTATCGGGCAAGCAACTAGTTTATTGAAATATGCGGGAGAAGTGGAAGGAAAGGGTCGTTCTGAGGATCAATTGGCATTTTTGCGCTATGAAAATGAATACGTCAACGCGCTTATAGTAGAGCAACCAAACGGACATTTTGGCGATACTATTTTAAGACAGTTTTTCTTTGATGCTTTTAGAAAACCCTTGCTAGAAAGATTGATACTGTCAAAAGACAAACAACTTTCGGCTATAGCAGAAAAATCGTTAAAAGAAACACGTTATCACTTAAAACATTCCTCTGAATGGGTTATTCGTTTGGGCGATGGAACCGAAGAATCACACATTAAAATTCAAGAATCCGTCGAAACACTCATGCGTTACACTTCTGAACTTTTTTACGAAGACAAGGTAGATGCAGAACTCCAGAAAATAGGTGTTGCCTGCTCACTACAAGAGGTAAAGATCGAATGGGATAAAACGGTTAAGGACGTTTTTCATGAAGCTACCTTAAAATTCCCGGAAAATAATTGGAAATTTGATGGAGGGCGTCAAGGTCGACATTCCGAACACATGGGGTATATACTCGCTGACATGCAATATATGCAGCGCGCCTATCCGAACATGGAATGGTAGAAGCTGCCCACATATGGGATTTATTAGAAGAAGTTAGCGACCCAGAAGTTCCTGTTCTTTCTGTAGTTGATTTAGGGGTGGTAAGAAATGTTTCGATTCAAGAGGAGAGCGTTCACATTACTATTACACCAACCTATTCCGGTTGTCCTGCCATGAAAACAATGGAGGATGACATTCGAAAAAAATTGGCCGATAATCACATAAATAAGGTGTCCTTCGAGACAGTTTTGTCTCCAGCATGGACAACAGATTGGCTTTCTGAAAATGGCAGAATTAAGTTAAAAGAATATGGTATCGCGCCTCCAGAAAACGAAGTTGACAAAAGTGTACTTTTTTCGGAACCAACCATAGTGCCATGTCCTAAATGCGATTCCACCGATACCAGAATGGTTAGTCAGTTTGGAAGTACTGCATGCAAAGCACACTACCGTTGCAATTCCTGCCAAGAACCATACGACTATTTTAAGTGTTTGAAATAAAAAACCCACCTGTTCAGTGGGTTTTAAGAGGTCTCAAGCAGATTCGAACTGCTGTAGACGGTTTTGCAGACCGGTGCCTAACCGCTCGGCCATGAGACCAATCGTTGCAAAGATACGGAATTATTCAACTTTTTAAAATGTTCTCTATTAATATTTAATGATTTGTTCCGTATAGGTAGACTTTCCTGATTGTACTTTGATAAAGTAATTTCCATTCGATAATATACTTATCGAAATTTCAGCTATCCCTGTTTCCATCTCTTTAAACAATAAAATTCTTCCTGAAATATCTAGAATAGACACCGTATATTTCCCTTCTAAACTTGGTACTACCTGAATTGTGTGTTGAGCAGGGTTCGGATAAATTAAAGCAGAAAGCAGATTTTCTTCAACTAAGCTTGACGTTGGACAAACTTCATCAACTGGAGATCCGTCACAGTAATTTATTGGATACAGGGATACTGCTTGAGCGGGAGCATTTTCCGGTTGAAGTATCGCATCAGTACACCCAAGTTGTTTGATTAGGAAATCTCTAAAAAAGTTTACGGTTGTATCCATATAGGCAGCATTTCCTGCATACGGAACGTGAGGAGCACCAAGAAATGTGTAAAATTGATTTTCAACACCCACCGCACAAGCTCTTTCGTGAATCATTCGACTACCATCCAAATACATTAATGGAGTTCCTGGGTTAACGATTCCCCTGTTATACTTAACAGTCCCATCGTTCGTTCCATGCACTGAAGCTACAGGTACGTCACCCACTTCTAACCAGCTGTATCGTGCTAAGGCACCGCATCCGTTCAATACTCCTTTTACCTTCGATGAATAACCAGGGTTTCCGCTAGTTCCCTCTAATCCTCCCAATTGGGTAATTGTTGTTTGATTTAAGTAATCTGAAACTTCGCATTCCTGATCTAAGTAAGCTAAGTGAAGAGATGTAATGGCACCTGCTGAACTTCCGCCAACATAGATATTATTTGTGTCAATCTTATACGTATCAGTCGTTTGTTTGTCTTTGTAGAAAAATCGTACTGCTGCGCGAAGATCTTGTACTGCTCTTACAACGGCTTTTACTGCGTTAGCTGAGTCAAATGGGAAAAAGCCTAATCGGTAATCAATTGATGCTGTAACATATCCTTTTTTAGCAAATTTTTGACACATCGTAACGACATCTCCATCAGTTTTTGTCCCCCCGATAAAGCTGCCTCCATGCACTAGGATTACCAAAGGACGATTAGTTTCTGTATCACCCGTCGGTTGGTACACATCTAATTTTAACGTTGTTGAAGCACCATTCCAAGAAGTATTTTGGCCGTAGACAATATCGCTTGTCGTTGTATAATTTGCAAATACATCTGTTGCATACCTTCCTGTAGCGCAGGGACTTTGAGCCCACATTGAACCAGCAATTAAACAGCTAAAGAATAACGTAAATTTTTTCATAATTTTTACTTTTTAAGGAAATAAAGTTGCATCATACGCATTTGCATTCAAAAGCGGGATGCGGGATTTATATTTATTATTAATTGATTTTAAAAATTCATTCGCTAAAAGAGCATTTCCTTTTGCATTGTAATGAATGCCATCTAATGAATAAGCACCTCCAGATACAAACTTAGCACTCATTGAAACACCATTATAAATAAAACCCGTTTTTAAAGAGGAGGAAAATTCATCAACCCGAACAAGCGCCAAATTATATTGATTTGCCAAGGAAATAATGACTGCATTTAATTCTTGAATTCTTGTTCTTAATTCTTGGATTTCACCTTGATCTAATACAAACTCATCTCGAATTGGGAATAAAACCCCCA